>MGIN01000014.1:15522-23046 GCA_001793775.1 Candidatus Wolfebacteria bacterium GWA1_42_9 | reverse complement strand
GAACCCCGACTGCCAGTCCGGCCGTTATCAACCAGGAAAGAAGCGGGACAGAAGATGAAAAACCAAACCAAAAAATAGACCCGACAAACATCAGAAGATAAAAAATCATCCCCAGGATTTCGTTGCGGATTCCTAAAAAATTAGACCAGGAGCTTTGAGTGACAACGCTGCAGTCGTGTCCCAAGGGGCAGATAAATGGTTCTTGAGCCGATTTTTTATTGCGCCAGAAGATATAGGCCGTATCCGCAACTCCTGCCAGACAGAGAATCAAAAAAGAGACAAAAAGAAAAAGATTCATAACTTTAATAAATTCTAAAAGAAACCTTCCTTTTTAAGAAGAAACTTTTTTTGAGCTCGGCCCCGGTTGTAGCCCCCCAAACTTCCATCAGAGCGAATTACCCGATGACAGGGAATTTGACGATTATGGTTGGTTTTTAATACATTACCCACTGCCCGAAAAGCTTTTGGATGTCCGGCAGCTAAAGCCACTTCCTTGTAAGTCATCACCTTGCCCTTGGGAATAGAAGCGGTGATTTTTAGAATCTTTTCTTTAAAAGAATATTTTTTTTTCATTATTTTGAACCAAGAACTATATCCACTATTGATTTTACATAATTATAGGATTGGGCCCCGGAGATAACATATTTTTTATTGCCGGGAGCGATTACTACCGAATAAGGAGTGCCGTCGCCTCCGGAGTTGATGGCATCTTCCAGGTCGCTAGCTACTCTTTGAGCATACTTGCCGCTGGAAAGACACTGCTCAAATTTGTCTTTATCCAAACCGACATAAGCGGCGATTTCGGGTAATTGGTTGGGATCTAAGCCGTTGTTGGAAGGAGTTATTTCAAAAATCCTGTCAAGATAAGCCCAGAACTTTTCTTCCCCTCCCAGCTCGGCGGCACATTCGGTGGCTTCCGCTTCTTTTCTGGCTTTAGGATGAATGGAATCCAAGGGAAAATGGCGATAAACCCAAGCCACCTTTCCCTGATAATCGGATATAATTTTCTTCATTGTCGGATGAAAGGTTTTGCAAAAGGGGCATTCGGTATCGGAAAATTCAACTATTTTTACGGGAGCGTTAAGCGACCCGAGAATATGGTCTTTAAGACCGACTGATTTTATCTTTTCCGGACTGCGGGAATTCTGAGCGCTGGGCTGGTTGGCAACGGTGTCTTTATTTCCCAAGTTTGGCCTGTCCGAATAGATAATCGCCCCGGCAATAATAACGCCGGCCAGAATAATCGCCAGAGGAATGGAAAAATTCACTCCCGAATTTTCTCTTTCTGTATCCATGAGCGGTAGCTAGTTGTATGTTTTAGGTAATTACTCCAGAGAAATAATCTGCAGGCCGTATTGGTCAACTTTATCCTTGGAATAGAAAGGGAGTTCATCCGGTCTGAATTTGAGAACGCCGCTCACTTTTTTCTCCATTGTCCGCCCGGTGTATTGTCCCGTTTGAGGATTCCACTCTTCCAAAACCAAAGTGTCCCCTTCCCCGATATCGAAATCAGCCAGCCGCAGTTGGAACTTTTCTTTCCCCGAAGCCACCGTGTCAAACTGACCCGGCCAAATTTTCTTTTTGATAACTGCCATGTTTGTTATTATTAGTAGTTAATTATTATTAGTCACAAGATTCTGTTGGAGCCAAGGCGGAGGGGTTGCCGTGTTTGACCCACTGTCCGTCCTGGCAAATCCAGGAATCTTCCGAGGTCAGAAGCCGAGCAGCCAGAATCAGACCGACTAAGGTTAAGATGATAATTAACAGTATTTTAGAGATTTTTTTCATCTTCTAAATTATATCAAATACTTTCTGCCTAGAGAAGGCACCGGAAACCATTTTTACCTGTGACCGGGAAACTTTAAGATATTTCGCCAGAATTTTTATCACCGCCTGATTGGCTTTTCCTTTTTCCGGTTTGGCTTTGACATCTACTGAAAAATGAGTGTTGTCTATTTTCTCAATCGTTTCCTTTCCCGAGCCGGGTTTAACTTTAACAAAAATTTTCATTCTATTTCTCTAGAGACTGTTTTTGATAGGCCTCCGAAATCCTTTTGAGAGCGATGATAAAGGCGGCTATTCGTAAACTGGTATTAAAATCCTGAGCGGTTTGCCAAACCTGGGTAGCGGCACTATTCATGTATTGAGTCAATTTTTCAAAAACCTGTTCTTTGGTCCAGCGCTCATTAGCCAGATTCTGCTGCCATTCAAAATAAGAAACGGTTACTCCCCCGCTGTTGGCCAAAACGTCGGGAATAACCAAAATATTTTTTTCTTTCAAAATTGGGTCGGCTTCCGGAGCGGTCGGGCCGTTAGCCATTTCCAAAATTACTTTGGCCTTAATTTTGGAGGCGTTTTCTTGGGTGATAATATTTTCTATTGCGGCCGGGACCAAAATATCAACATCCATTTCCAGAATTTCCTGATTATTGATAACCTGACCGCCAGTCGTCTGACAAACACTTCCTGAACAGTAACAGCCGGCCAGAGTTCCTTTTTCCAACTGGCACTCTTTCACTCTTTCCGGATTCAAACCCTCTTTAAAATAGATGCCGCCTCGGATATCGGAAACGGCTACCACTTTAAATCCTGTTTGATGGAGAATTTTGGCGGTGTTGAAACCGACGTTGCCAAACCCCTGAACCGCCGCCGTTAGAGGGAACTTGAGACTGATTTTTTCCAAAAAATTTTGTAAAACAATCACTCCTCCTTTGCCGGTAGCTTCTTCCCTGCCTTCCGATCCGCCATTGGCAATGGATTTTCCTGTAAAAGCAGCTTTTAGATAACTCTCCGGCTTGGAAGAATTTTTGTTTATTTTTAAGTACTCATCCACCATCCAATCCATAATCTTGGCATTGGTGTTCATGTCGGGAGCGGGAATGTCTTTTTCCGGGCCGATAACGTCGGCAATCAGACGAATGTAATTCCGGGAAAGGGATTCTAACTCTTTCTCCGAAAGCTTGAGAGCATCAATTTCTATCCCTCCCTTGGCTCCTCCCCAAGGCAGTCCGGCCAAAGCGCATTTGATTGTCATCCAGAAAGCCAGAGCCCTGACTTCATCCATATCGGCTTGGGGGGAAAATCTGATTCCCCCTTTGTAAGCGCCCAGAAAATTGTTGTACTGAACCCGATAGCCGTTAAAAAAATCAAGCGAACTATCGTCTCTTTTTAAAGGAACGCTGACGCTGATCCCTCTTTGAGGAGATTTGAGAGCTTGCATCACTTCATCCAAAACAACATTTTTCTTGTCCGAAGAAAAAATAACTTTTCGGGCTTCCTCCAGTTGGTGCAAAGCGTTTTTGAAGGGATTAATCGTCATATTCGTCTCTTACTTTTATACTCCACTCTTAGGATGTCCGCAAACTAAAACACCTATTCCGTTTTTCGCGGTCTAAGTGTTTAGAGAAAAATATCAATTATCAAAAAATTGACAGTAGGAACAACGCCACCCCCCAAATAATGGAGGCAAAAATCACCCCAGCGACAAATCCAGATAAAGATGAAGCCAGCGTTTTTCCAATTTTAAATTTAAACTCCCGCGGCTCCCAAGACACAAAATCTCGATGCATGTCGTAAAAATGCTAGTTTTTGATAATTAACTTATTCTACAATAAAAAACATTAAAGTTCCACGAAAACTGCCCCTTTTCCAAGAAAGTGCTTTTTTAGAATTAATTTATCTATTTTCCTAATAAAGCTTATTGATGCCGGCAATGTCTCCGGTATGGAGATCCCTTTTATTAATCTCCCCCTCGCTGGCATATCCATACATCGTTTCCAAGGAACAGGAAGAATTGTAAAGGTCTCCCATTCCTACGCTGTGTCCCAGCTCGTGAGTAGCGATATTTTCAAAATCCATTTTTTCTGCTTCTCCGCTGGCTGACCAGTCAAAATCAACATCGTCGTAAACCTGATCCCATTCTACTAATTTTCTTTGGGAAGGAGGGCCACCGAAGATTCCCCAAACAATGGTCACCGCAATTGCTCCCGAAGAAGAAACATCAGCAAAGTAAACCTCGTTTTTATCATCCGGACTAATCATGTCTGCCACCAAAACATCGTTTATAGAGGAACCGCCGCCTAAAATATCTACCGAAACGCCTCCGCCAACAATGCCATCAGCTGCATCTTCCCACTTAGCAATATCACCAGCTAAATTTGCTAAAACAAAGCTGCTGTCCAGTCCCTTGGTATTGGAGGGGTTAACTACCCACGGTTCTACTCCTCTCCATTTAGCTCCGCTAGAAAGATAGGTATAACAAGATGATGCTTTGGGAGGTTTGGCGGCATTACCTCCACGAAGATAGTGAATAAAAGCATACCCTTCTACCCTTTCCTTGGTTTTAGGATCAATACTGCTTCCCAGATAAACTACCGGCGACTTATCGGCTCGCTGAGGAAGAATCAGCGTTCTTTCGGTCTCGGGAGTAGACAAAGTGAAGTTAGCAAAGTCAATGGCCAAAACAAGACCGGGAAGCATAAAAACCGTCAAAACACCTAAAAAATACTTAAGTAAACGTTTTTTCATAATTAAATAAGGGTTAATACTAATAAGCGACCTTGTACATCGGGCAGTAAAACTGAGCTTTACTACCCGGTACATTATAGCATATTTAGAGATAGGCTACAATCAGCTCTGTTAATCTGTCTAAAAATCCTATTTGAGCTGGATTTATTTTATCTTTTGCCTCTTCAAGGGTAAAAAATTCCGCTCTGTCCACTTCGGGAAATTCCAACAGTCCCATTTTAACCGTGTTGCTTTGAATCGGAACCTGGTTAGGCCCGTTTTGCAGGAAATCGGCGGCTTTAACCGCCCAGGCATGGACAATTTTGCCGCTCTTCTGAGTCACCGACCCCAAAAAGACAAAATTGTTGTCGTCGTTAAAATTCAATCCCGTTTCTTCTTTTACCTCTCTTCTGGCGGTTGCCAGCAAATCTTCTTCGTGCCCGTTTCTGCCTTTGGGAATGCTCCAGGCGCCCTTGTCTTTTCTAACCCAAAAGGGCCCTCCCGGATGAACCAGGAGAACTTCGGTTCGGTTGTTGTTTTTTCGGTAAATCACCAATCCGGCGCTTATTTTAGGCACAGGAAAAATGCATCAGACCATTCGTCTGAAAGTAGAAAAAAATACTATTAGAAACTAGACAGCTGGCCGAGAGAGAAATTTATTGTAAACCCAGGCAAAGAGCCAGCCGAGAATAAACCCGCAAATCAGATGTTCGACAACAATAACGACCATTCCTCCCCAGGAATAACTGAAGAAAGGATGAAAACTGCCAAGAGTGGTCAAAGTCAGTTCGCCCACGCTGGTTAGAAGAGAAAACACCATCGCCACCAGCCAGAAAGCGCCGGAGAGAACTGCCGCCGTTAATCCCAAAGCTTTTTTGTTCAGTTGCATAGTAAAAATGTTTGTACTCGACCTTTGTTTGTTAAGTTATTTAAAAAGTTTATTTTTGCCAGGATAAAAATTCATCGAGTGCCACCGCTCTCCTCATTGTCTGGTCGCTGTTAACAACTACCACTATCTGCTTTCCTTCCTCATCTTCAGGAATAACCTGAGCAACCCGCCATCCCTCCTCAATCGTTCCGTCAGGGAACCTAACTGTCACCTTTCTTTCTTCATTAAGTAAACCGCGAACCCTCCTAAGTTTCTCGTTTTCTGAAAAGAAGCGCTCTTCGTTTTTCATCCCCTGTTCTAAAAATCCTTTTCCCATGTGTTTAGAAGATATCTCAAAAAAAATCAAAATCTCAGCTAACCCCAAATAATTTTATCACTATTTTTAAAAACAAAAAAGTTGCCTTCTACAAATATCCTATTCATAGAAAACCGCCCAGTTTTTGAATGGTCCTTTCTATTCTCAGAAGACATCCTTTTAAATCAAACACGATTTTTCCCTCAGTCAGACGAATAACCGTCCAGCTATTTCTCTTGAGGAAAGTATCTTTGATTCTGTCTTTTCTTATCTGAAGAGAGCCGGCGTGGGCTTTTTGATTATTGCATTCAATAACAATCTTTCCTTTTTTACAAAAAACGGCAAAATCAAGACAATATCTTTTGTTATTTTTGGAAATACGATACTGAGGGAATACTTTAATGCCGGCTTGCTTTAAGCCTTTAGCCACTATTCGCTCTGTGGGAACAACATTGTAAAGCTGCAAGATATCTTTTGACATCAAGAGACGCTTGAGAGTGGTAAAGCCAAACGAAACGCGGCGGGGGGTTGTGTTTCTAACGGGATGAGGTAGTTTCTTAATTTCGCTAACATAAATTCTAAAATAATCAGAGTTGGCGCGGGGATGATTCAGCTCGTCAGGAATTAATTTATTTCTCTTAGCAGTCTGACGATTCAAAACTCTGGCATAATACCTAATCCGCTTTCCTTGTCTTCCAAAAACAGCCGGCTGATAAAAAGCCAGGTAGCCGAATGATTTCTTAGGAGCATAGATGACCGGTATCCGATACCAGTTTTTATTCAAAAGAATGTCAAGATCACGCTTACTTTTCAGCACCCCCACTAAGACTGTTTTATTTTTAGAACCGTCTCTACTTATACCTGGTTTCATATTTTATATCACTGCCATGCGTTCCTATGGAACCATTCGCATGGGCTATTTACCTATTCGTACGAATAAGACAATGGATCAGATGGCCTAAATAATAGAGAGGATAAGACGGACAATCTGATGCTGATTATCAGAAATATAGTAAAACATCGTCAAAGATTTTTGTTCTTTTTCCACAACGTCAACAGCCGACAGAACAGTAAGATGCTTAGAGGTGGATTTAAAAGATATTCCTATTTCTTCGGCAATTTCCCCCACCGAAGCCTTTTTATTCTTTTTTAAAAACCTCAGAATAACCAGCCTCCTTTTGTTGGCCAGAGCTTTTAATATCTTTTCCAAACGTCTTAATTCTTCCATAATTTTATTATACCCCACTGGAAAATTTCTTTCTATTTACCCATTCGTACGAATAAGACCATAGACATTCTCATATTCTGCAGAATATGAGAATGGTTTATGTGAGGTGTTTTTAAAGCGTAACCGGTCAGGCGAGACACCTGACCGGTAATGTGCGGCAGCGGAAGAACTAGAGACGCGTGAGGATGATGTCCGTGAGGTTGAGCGGTCTCTTGCACTGGAGATCTTGGTCCTCCTGAAACCGAGATCCGCAGCCCTCGCACCGGTAGAGGACATGGACCTCTATCTGTTCACGAGGGATAGCACTGGTGCTGTCCTTCACGTGCTTCAGTTCCCCACCGCACGCTGGGCAGTACCTCTTCTGGGTTTTCAAAAACACTTCCAAATTCGATTCGGCGCTCATACAGGCCTCCTTTCGCATATACCATAGGTCTTTTTGTAAAAAAGGTCAATTACAATTTACACAATAAACAGGTTTTTCAGTGTAGGTAGGTTGGATAGGCATAGGGGTTAGTTTACACTACCTTATTCAAAATTACTTTATATCAATACCGGCTTCTCTGATTTGATTTATATGGAACCTCTCAATTTCTAACAACTCTTTGC
>MGIN01000014.1:12401-15485 GCA_001793775.1 Candidatus Wolfebacteria bacterium GWA1_42_9 | reverse complement strand
AAATCTTTTTACACAAGCAGTAAATTTTTCGTTCACAATGCGCCGTATAATATCTGCGTGTTTTGACAAATCATTGCCAAATGTAAGGGCAAAATGGTCTCCCTGCAATATATCAATAAATTTAGCCAAAAGGATTTCTAAATCATCTATGGAATTAATTTCTTTTTCAAATTCATCAAAGCTATCCAACATATCCCGGGCAGAATATTTGGGTAGGTCAGTAGACATCTTTTCAAGCTCTTGGTGTTCAGCAATGTGTTTATCTAGCCCTTCCCCATTCAATTGCCTGATAGCAGAAATATCTCCCAAAAACGTTTCCCCCAAATCGTGGTTTAAAACTATTTCATAAAATTTCTTTGAGTCGATTGCAGCATTCAAATTTGGGCACACTCTCCTTAGCTGATACCAAAGTTCCATCATTGCCCATTTATGTCCCAATATGCTCTCGGTTTTCCCGCTAGCCAAAGCTTTTGACATATACGGTGTATGACTCCATCGCAAAGTCCAATTGGCATTATAGGCCTTGGACAAAAACTTAAAAATTCCCGTTAAATCTTTTTTATCCATATATCTATCTTACAACATCTCGTATAAACAAAAAATCTCTATTTACCTATTCGTACGAATAAGACCATAGACATTCTCATATTCTGCAGAATATGAGAATGGATTAGGTGGGGTTTTGGGGTTGAGTTTGTGGAGGGTGGGAGTGAGGGTGGGGGTGAGTATTTTACTATTTTATTGTTTTCTTACAATTCTTGCTGCCACACTTGCATTTGAATGGGATTAAATTGCTTTTGCCGTAGTTAGTTGTTATCTCCTCCCCTTTTCTTATATATCTAACAGCTACATCGCAATGATTTTTCATCTTTGTGTTCGGATTACATGAGTGATTAACAAATTTTTCCGGCGACCGCATAAGAAGATACTCACCTTTTCCAACTTTATCAACATAATGTTTCTGGCTATCCGGTAATTTTTCCACATCAGATTTTTTAATATTTTTCGGATGCCACTTCAAAACTACTTCTCCTTTCTTAAAGTTTTTATTGGCAAATACCCCTTTTTTATTGATTTTTGATTTTTTTACAACAATAAATTGCACGTTTTTGGAGGGGAGGATATTTTAAGTTATTTCTATTCCGGATTTGTAAAATTAAATTTCATACAGTAATACTTTACTGAAATAAAATCACTTACCGTACTAACAGCATCAAGGAGGGCTTGGTTACCATCAGCGGTCACAATAATCCCTCGAACTTTTTGGTCTTTTTCTGCAAGATTATTTTTAACCCACCCAACATAGCTAAGTATTTGACCAACCACCTGTTGATTGCTTCTACCTTTTTTTAATTCAATAACCACAAAATTATCATCGGTATCTTTTGCAAGCAGATCGATAAATCCTTCAGAAGTCGGGTATTGTTGTGCTGGCGACCCTTCATCATCAATATAAAGCGTAAGTGGTTCGCCAAAGTCTATATTATTCCAGTTCCTGACAATAAAATTCTCAAGATACTCCTCAAGCGGAAATTCCATAGCTCCCTCCGTTTCAATATCTTCCGAAACTCCAATGGGTTTTTCTGATACCAGTGTCGATTTTTGCTCTGACTTCTCCGCACCGCGCTGGCTAGCTAGTATACAAGCCGTAACATAAATTACATCCTGAGCCATCCAACGAAATTCTTCATCCACAAAATTAAGTCCTCGAGTTAACTGTTCTTTTAATTTTTGTATTTCTGATATTTGTCTAATCTCAGCTCGTAATGCATCGATGTATGGCTCAAGTATTTTGTACCGCTCACCACTTGATGTGCCCTGAGGAATACGAAAATCTTCATCAATAAACTTACAAAACATATTCCACTCTCGCGGTTTTATCGCATTATACTTATTTGGGTAACGAAACCCTAGAAGTAAACTCAAAAACCGCAGTCCTATAAAACTATGTTCCCATTTTTCGTCTTGCTCTTTATTTCTCTTATCCACCAAACAATTGAAATCGTTTTCCGTCTCGTTAACACGCTGCGACACATCTTTTTCTGTATTAAAAAGATTCTTAAGAATGTCACGAATTTCTTCTTCATACTCGCTCGCAAGTATAGTAAGTACCCGTTTTGGAAAATACATGCTTCCAGCAACCAAATTGTTTCGTTCAATAGCTTCATCTAGATTTTCCGCCAAATTGGAAGCGTCAGCATTAAAACACTGCTGGAATGTATCGACGGATTTAAATTTATACCCTTCCTCATCACGCACGTGCGCTTCGGGGGTAATGTCTTCAATATACTTAAGATATAAATCAATCCATTCTTTAATTCTTTGTTGTGAAATCATATTTTTCTTTTGGAGCGGAGAGATAAAAATATAATGTTGTTGCGATTACTCATTCTTAAGAAAATATTTCTCAATAAGAGCACTGAATTCATCAATATTCCTATCAGAAATGTTAAATGGTTTGAAATTTTGTATCGGTTTTATGTCTTCAAACGGATGAACACAAAATCTAAAATAAGGTTTTTGATCTCGTCCGACCATTATAACAATAGCTTCTTTCCAGTTTTCTTTAAGAAACTTAATTCTCTCAGGATCATTTTCGTGCCATTTAGAGTACCAACGAAACTTTACTTCAACAAGATGCGGCTGCTTAGACTTATCAATAACGAATAAATCGGGAATAGCAGCTATTTTCTTCCCCACAATAGTATCCCGCACAAACTTATTTCTCCCTTCCCCGCTAAGTCCTGGTAATATCTCTTCATAACCTATCGCGTAGACTTCATTGCCAGCTTCTTGCAGTAAATTATATACCAACGATTCAGCCATTTTTCCTTTTAGACGAGTTTCCCGCCACTCTTGTTTTTCATATTTACGATTCATAAATTTATTTTACATTATATCATAACAAACAAAAAACACCGAGAGGTATTCTTTGTAGAAAGTGTGTTTTTAAATCGCTAATCCTTAAAGCTAATTAACTATTTTAGAAGGCTTGATAGGAAATATATTAAAATGACCGTAGCAACAAGTGCTACTATTTTGCCGTAGAGGCGTTTCATTACATCGGTAAAAAATTTCCAAATA
>MGIN01000014.1:12245-12387 GCA_001793775.1 Candidatus Wolfebacteria bacterium GWA1_42_9 | reverse complement strand
ACTTCTATCCAGTATACTCTTAATTTTCCGCAATTTTTCCTTGCACTAAAAAATTTATAGAAACCACCGTCTTTCCTATCGCTGGGAACAGGCTCAAACGATTCTCGATTATGACTTTTTAACCTCCCAAATAAAGAAATAG
>MGIN01000014.1:11411-12226 GCA_001793775.1 Candidatus Wolfebacteria bacterium GWA1_42_9 | reverse complement strand
ATCCTTTCCTTTTTTATAGATATATATCCCACTACTTTTATTAACTTTTTGTCGTATTTTCTCTAAATTACTCTTGAAGATAGTCTCTTTACCATGTTCTATTTTAAAGCAATTCCAATGCTTAAATGGCAAAAACCCATTTTTTTCTAAAAACAATTTAAACTGGTTTTTATAATTTCTCATAAAAAATTCATTCTTCTAATTTTTTGTTGGCCAATATTTTATAAAATCAAGCTCAAAATAATTCCGCCTATGACAGTAATAACGACACCTATAATTATTTCTGTCATGTATCGCTTAACCCTTTCCCAGATTTTACTAATCAGCCGGCCGATATATTTAAATAACTGCCATATCAACCAAAAAGGATTAACAGAATTCCAATGGTTTTTAGGGGTAGTTATGCTAGGCTGGGTCTTTTCCTCTATTTCTTCATCTGAAATTTGAGCAACCTGTTTAATCTCTTGATCTATTGATTTGATTTGCTCGCTATCTTTTGAACGAAGCTCATGAAGTTGGTTGAGAAAGTGTTGATTAGTTAAAACTTTAATTGCCAGTTCCGGGGAGTCTTGTATATCAAATTCCTTCTCAAAGTAGGTTACTCTTGCCAAAACATTCATGGCTATATCGATTGAAACAGCGGGAAATGCTCTTGCGGTTGGTTCGGTTATGAAATCAATAAAAACACCCTCAAAGTCATCCGCTCTACTAAATAGAGGTCGCAAAATTTGTCTCAGTTGATATGGTCTTATACAAAATGGAATTTCGGATTTTCTTACTTCACGATCAAACGGCGCAAGCAATCCATCGTGGGT
>MGIN01000014.1:9546-11385 GCA_001793775.1 Candidatus Wolfebacteria bacterium GWA1_42_9 | reverse complement strand
AAGTATTATCAGCCCCCTCTCGCTGTCTCAATTTTAAGATTAATAAGTAATGGAAAGCATCATGCTCTGCCACATACCGCTCTTTACCAGTTAGAGCAATCATTTTGCTGATAGCTTCACTTAACTCCTTAGTATCCTTAAGGGACTGAGAATAGTCGGTTTTTTCTTCTATTCCATATGATTTAAGAACGTCTTTTATATTGTCGGTTTTTGCTAGAAAATCTCTTGGACTCACCCCCTGTTGTTTGTAAGCTTCGTAATATGCCAAAAGGACGGCATTTCCTGTAACTTCGCCGGCAACTCTATATAATTTTCTGGATATTCTATCCCCTAAAAGCAACTCCCTCGCTCTCGAAACAGATGTAGCAAATTCATCGAGGGTAACTGGGGAGACAAAAAACTTAATCTTTGCTCTTTTTCCGAGGTCTAAAATTTTTTCAGTGTTTTTCCTCTTAAAGCCATATCGATCAGTATTTAAACCAAGTAGATTATATATAAAATTTGTGTCAACGAATAAATTCCAATTGGCAAAATCAGCAGTTAAGAGAGCTTCGCAATTTTTATCAACTGTTATGGTGAAATATTGTAAACTCCTATCGAGCAAATCCTGCAAGTAAAGTTTTTCTTGTTCAGATAACAAATTTACAAACTCACAAAATTCCTTTTGTTCAGTCTTTTTCAATAGCTCGTCTCTAGCAGGTAAAAGTTCAAAAATGTTTTTCTTTTGGACCTTACCAATAAGTTCATTAATTGCTTTAGGATTACCATATATTAATTGTACAGCTTCGGCTCCCGACAAAAGAAAAAAATTAGTTAAAAACAACCGGAAATCGCTTTTTATTTGCTCAATCATCTCCGTCGACATCTCTGGTTCTTTTGTTTTTATATGATTTTCTAGTTTTTGTAGTATCTGATTTTCTTGATTGACCTTTTCATCTACTGTTTTTCCTAACGCTGCACGATTACGAACTTCAAGGGAATAATTTCCGTTATTATCAACAATCAAATTTTTTGCAAGCAGTCTTTCTATAGATGTCTTTATTTCGTCAAATTCGAAACTAAGTCTAAACTGTAATTTAATAATTTCAGAAATTTTACTTAGTTGAGTTGGCGTTTTTTGTAAAAATAAAGCATGCTCTACGAGATTATCCAAAATTGATTGTGGAAGTTCATTTTTCCCAAGCGCGGCAGGTGCAGTAAAGCACGCTAGTTTTCTAAGCACTTCGCGACGCTCATCTAATTTTTGTTGTTCTATTGTCATAGTAATTTTCTAATGGGTCGCTGGAGGCTATTTATTTTGCTCGTTAAATTTTGGTTGCTCTTTTCTGATTATTTGCTTTTCAACTTGCTCAGCGCGATCTTTATTCTTAACCTGGGCAAACTGGAATCGAGTTGCGCCAGGGATAATCTCGCGCTTTAATTCTTTGTGCTCTAGCAGTCTATCCTGTCCACGCCCACGACCAGCAATACCCGTATAGAGATTCTCTCCGGTCACATTTTTTAGTTTATAGACAATTGCTTTACTCTCAGACACCTTTTCGATGTTTGTTTTGGTAAATTTTTGTGTCCTGTTGAATTTATTCATAACGTTTGGTTATAAATAAATTTTTTCAACCTTTAACGTTAAAAACCGGGTTGGTCCCAGCTTGATAGTTACAAAGTAGCTGCTCAGTCGGGACTCCAGTTTTGAAATCCCATTAATTAGAGGAAGCATAGCATACTTTTTACAAAAAATCAAGACCCTCAACCTTGATTTCCAACAATCTCAATCTCCTCCGGGGTACCTGCCCGCCGTAGTTTCAACAAAGGAGGGGGGTTGTAGAGATTAATCGTTAGTTA
>MGIN01000014.1:7648-9489 GCA_001793775.1 Candidatus Wolfebacteria bacterium GWA1_42_9 | reverse complement strand
TATTATGCCAAAATACTGTATGTCATTGATATAAAACTGACCGTCCTCGTGATACTCTCGTTTCTTAACTTTGTTATCACCAACGACAGGAAATGTCGCACTTACATTTTCCAGTCTTTCCGACTTCAATAAATGTAGATCAACTAGTTCTTTTCCTATGCCAGCCACTTTATAGAAAATTTCTGCATCCCCAGCGAAAGGAATTTTGGGAAAATCTATCTTGAGAAATTCATTATATTTTTGACGATAGATATTGGAATACAAAACTGCGTATATGTAATTGAGAATTATGTAAGGATCAAGCGTTTCAATGAATGTATCCTTAACTTTTTGCCAAAATTCGGAATTAAAATTTGATTGCTGAATTCCAGTTTTTTCAAACAAACTATTTCCATTGTCATCTGAATAGATAAAAAGAGGAAAAACAAATGTTTGATGACCAGTTAGATGTTTGTCGGTGAGAGAATTAATTACGAAAACCTCGTCAAAATTTTCTAGTTTGCTATTTTTAGTGGTAACAATACCTAGATTTTCTTTCAAAAAATTATTCATAATATCACCCCTTGCTCTCTGTAAAATATCAGAGTTATAGATTACAAACCTTTTATCAAAAGGCCTGTAGTCATAGATCTTTATCTGTTCACCTATATTTACCCCAATTAACTTTTCACACCACTTCTTAACTAAATCTTCATCAATTTTGTAGTTTTGCATGAGTAATTCAAAAGCGTTTCTATCAGCAATTGATAATCTCCTTGCTAAATTTCCTTTATCAAAATCAACCAAAACATCATCTTTACCCGTAGCAATTCCAGCATTATACTTTTTAAAAATGTCCTTCAGAGAAATAAATTGTTGATAAGTTTTTTCTCCTTTTGTATCTTTTGGCACAAAAAAGTAATTTGGTTCTTTTAGTTGCAATTCTTTCCAATCTGTACTGTTAATGTCATGCGTTTCTAAAAATTCGTATTTTTCTTCCCGCAAGCCGTATACATCAAAATAACTAATTTTTTTGTATTCTGAATCATTTTTAACCAATAAAATTATCCCTACTCCCTGCTGAATATCAAAAACATTTTCATCTTTGCTACCATCAGGAGCCTTTTCATTTCGCTTTGAACTGCCGTGGAGATTTAAAATGTAGATTTCATCAAAATCTTCTGATAATTTCCGTCTCATATCACGGTGGATCAAACCATCAAGATAAGAATTATTTGTAATCATTCCGACTATCCCTCGACCTGCCTGCTTTATTTTCCAATGGGCAAAAGCAATAAACTTAATATAATCATCAGAAAGAGGTTGAATGTTTTTTTCTTCTCTCCGGACAGTTTCTTTATAACTTTCATAAAGTTCGTAGAAATCGGACCCTTCTTTGATAATATTTGAGGAGCTAACTGAATACGGTGGATTACCCATTATCACTAAAACAGGCGTCTCCTTTTTAATTTCTAAAGCGCTTTTAGACTCTTCAGTTAAGGCATAAGGAAATCCCGGTAAACTACTCCGTTTATGTTCTTCAAAATCCAAGGTGTTTGTTAGAAAGAGTTTAAAACGATCACTATTTTCAAATTTATATCCCAAATCTTCCAATAAAAGGGAAATTTTGAGATGACCTATAATATAAGGTGCCATAAGAAGTTCAAACGCGTAATAATCATTCAGAATATGATTCTTAACAATCTGAAGCCAAGAACCAGCATTTGAACTTTTATCAACTTCATCTTTAGCAATAGTGACCGCATTGGCGGGAAAGGTTAGAGTTCCTGAAGCTGGGTCAAGTAGTGTCACTCCCTCATCTGCAAATCCATACCTCTTATCGAATTTTTCTTTGAGCAAGA
>MGIN01000014.1:0-7578 GCA_001793775.1 Candidatus Wolfebacteria bacterium GWA1_42_9 | reverse complement strand
TTTGGGATCATACTCAGCAAGAAAAGTCTCATAAAAATGAATCAAAGGATCGTCTTTGCCTTTTTTGCGATGGAGTTCGTTTTTGATTTTTTCTACATCAGCGTGATCCAAAACTGTAGCCATGTCGTCAACATAGACAGCTATTGCTTCCGGCAAAGCACTTGAAGATATAAGAGAAAAGGTGTCGTGAAGAACTTTTATTCCTTTTGGTATCAAAGATTCCGCTAAAAAACGATTAAACTGATCCTTGTTATTTTGTCGCAGACGCGCCACTACCAACCCATAGGTAACTGTCTGAGAATAAATGTCGGAAAAATCATCTTCAGAGAGATCTGAAATCAAATATTCTCGAAAAGCTTTGTAAATTCTATCTATTTCTTCTTCCTTGTCATCTCTAAGCAAATATAAAACCTGGGAAGGAATCAAGTTAGCACGGTTAGCCAATTCTTTAGCCAGAGATTTGGCAGTTTTCCTTTCCGGTATGTAAAAAGAAAAAAACGCTTGTAGTAATTCAAAGAAATCTTTCTCGTGTGATTTCTGAGGTGGCGGAGGTACATCAAATCTGAACATTGTCGGCTGTCCAATTCTGACTTTTTTAATCCATTTGCCTTTTGTTTCATCAACAGCATCTCGACGCCACAACCAAAAATCGCAATAGTTGGTCAGAATAAAATTCGGCAATCTTTCTTTATACCTTTTAATTTGCTCAGTGCCTTCTATCTTTTCTAGTGACTCAATTAATAAATCCTTGGCTTCAATGTAACCCACCAACTCCTTGTCTTTTCTTACAGTAAAATCAGGAATACCTGCTCTCGTTAATTTCGGCTGAACAGTTATACTAGGATCAACACCCTTTGACCTTAAGAAGTCCTCTAATAATCCTTTAAGATCTGGGTAGTAGCTTGCCTCAGTAGCATCTCCAGCTTTATAAGTTTTATACAGATTTTGAAAATATTTTTCTAACATAAGATATACTCTACGCCAAATTCTTTTATTAGACTGGGAGAAAACGGTGACTCCTTACTTCTTCCAGTCTTCGATGATAAGTTTTCTACCGATTTTTTTTACGACAACTTTTTGTCTTTCCTTCCATTTCAACTCCCGGACAATTTCTATGGGCAAAGTCAGGCCGATGGATTTTCCACCTAATTTTGTGAGTTTTCTTATGTTTTTGTTGACCATATTAGTTTACGTAATCAGTTACGTAATTGGTTACGTATATCGGATTATCCCTCCGGAGGGAGGGTTTGTAAAGCGGGCCGAAGGCACTATATCGATGCTAATACACCAATCTACTAATGATACTAATATCTATGTTTATCTTCCGATCAAATTTTGGGAGGGGCAAGTTAACTTACAACCCCGGTAGTAGTCCTGACAAGTCAGGTCACTACAGGGCACGCTGACAACCAACAATTAAAGAACCAGATAATCAGTTACGTATATCAAATTATCTCCCCATGAGTGGAGAATGTCAAAACTGCTATGATTTTGGAACTAAACCATTTCTTCAAACATGCACCTCTCTCCGGCGGAAAGGCCCATCATCGTAAGATGGACGAAAAACATATCCCATTCCGCGCCATAAGCCGTCCCGACTAATTTCCCTTTTACAAATTTCTCTCCGGAATAAGACCATTGTTCGCCGTTATGGATGAGTAAAATCCGATTATCGCCGCCGTATATATTATGGTATTCCATCGTAGATTTTCCGCCTTCTTTTTTAAAAGAAGCCAAGTCCGGTTCGTAAGTCGCACTACCCATAATCCGCAATCCGTTTTTTGAAGTGAAACTTACAAACAAAACGTTAAGAGGAAAAACACTTAACTCCGGCCTGTGTTTTACCTCAAGCTTTTGGGGAACAAATGAACAAAAAGACATAAGAGTAAAAAAATAATTATTTATCTATCCCACCTAAACCCGCGGCCGAAGTGTCCCCAGATAGCTGTCTTTGCAAAAATCGGCCTTTTTAAATCCAAAAGATTGATAATCCCCTGCGGAGTTAAGTCATAGCCCTCAATCTCCATTTCTCTTCCGTCAACGACAGCGATTTTCATCAGGGGTTCGGCTTTACCGATAGCGTAAGCCAATTTTACTTTCACCTTTCTGGCCTGGTATTTTCTCAAAAGATCCACGGCAATTTTTCTAGCCATATAAGCAGCGCTTCTATCTACTTTGGTAGCGTCTTTCCCGCTGAAAGAACCACCGCCGACACTTATCTCCGGCCCGTAGTTATCAATAACAATTTTTCTTCCGGAGAGGCCGGAGTCGGCGTCAAAACCTCCCTGGTGCCACTCACCGGCTGGATTGATGAGATAATTCTCCGAATCAATCAGAGTTCTGACGAATTCTTCCAGTTCTTTGGTTGAGGTGTTCTGAAAACTGGCAACAGCCGTTTTTACCTTTTTATCTTCAAGAGTCACCTGGACTTTTCCGTCGTAAGGATATTTTTCGTAAATTTTTTGGCACAAGTCCCGCGCCAGTTCGTATTCCAAAGGCATAAAATTATCCGTTTCACTGGTAGCATAGCCGTTCATAATCCCCTGGTCACCGGCTCCCCCGATAACCACTCCCCTGGCGATTTCCAGACTTTGTTCAGCAAAGTTGATGTTTATCTGATAATCAGGACCGATAATATTTTTGACGATTGATTCAACATCAACTTTGGCAGTGCTGGAAATTTCACCAGTGATGTTAACAAGCTTGTGTCCGCCCAAAACTTCAATGGCGGTACGGGAATTAGGGTCTTTTTTAAGATAGGCATCCAAAATGGAGTCGGCGATAAAATCACAGACCTTATCGGGATGCTTAGGAGAAACGAATTCGCAGGTTTTTACATTTTTTGCGCTCATAAAAGAAAAATCTCTTTCACGGGGAAAGAGTTTTAATTTTATCTTCCCCACCGGCCGACGAGCGGCTTGGGCTGGATTTAGCACCTTCTTCAAAGTATCGCTTCAAAGGGTTGCTGGGCGGATCTTAGAGCCAGAACTCTTCCCGCCACTCTTGATAAGGACAATATTCAGTTGTGATTTAATGATAGCAAACGAAGAAATAAAAGGCAAGAAGATGATAAGTCAAAACTACTTGCGGGGCTTTTTGATTTTATTTTTGTGAACTTTGCCGATTAAATGCTCTTTATTTTTTGCTTTACTTATATTTTTATTCTACGTCCAAATGGATGAGGGCGGTTCGGAGAGCTTGTTTGGTATATTCTTTACGGTCTAATCTACCTTTAGTAAGAATTCCGATAGCGCCTTCTTCGGAACCAATATTGGGATTTTTGGTTAATCCGGCATGGTTGATTGCCTGACTCATATTGAAACCTTTATTTATTATGAGGTCCGATACTTCTTTTTTGGGAAATTCCCAAGCCGACGAGAGGCCAAAATAAAATTCTTTTCCGTCATAAATAGCACAAACACAGACATCCATATAACCAGTCTTGCTCATGGGAACACGCATCATCCCCGATTCCAAACCAATCGAATAATCACAGTCGTTAAAAGCGTTTTTAGCCCGATTCATCGCTCCCTGCATCGTTTCTTCCAATGATCTGGGCTGATTATCCACCTCGGAGACAGCCTTAATGGAATCCACCCGGGCGCCGGCCAAATGCGGATAATCCTGAAGTATTTCCTTTACCGCCTCTATTTTTACCCTGTTATGAGAAGCAACGTTAATCTTCATAAATAGACTCAAGTCCTTTGGGTGGCGAGCATCAATTTCAATAAAAACTTAAAATTTTTTGTTTGAGAATCTTTTTGAAGTTGCGCAGGTGCATAGAGTGGCTGGCCGGAAGGAGTTTTTTAAGCTCGTTGCGAAAATTAACTTTGGCCTCTTCCAATAACTCAAGCACTTTGTCCAAATTTTCTTTTTTCTTGGTAATTTGATAGTTGCCAGAAAGCAAGAAGAAATAATCATAAAAATCTCTGGGCTTATGGCGATTAATAAGGGCCTGCATTTTGCCTGCGACAATTTCTTCTTTGGGCAGATGAACAAGTGTATAGGCGGGAATGTAATCATTTTCAATCATCTCTCTAATTCCTTTTAGTCCCCTGCCTTTACGCAAAGATACCTCAATTTGGACATTAATTTTCATACCGTAGGCCCCAAAAATAGCGATACCTAAATATCCGCCAGTGGTGGGTTTTCCTTCCTTCAGTTCTATTTTGACTCCGGTATTTTCCAGATTTGCCAAGGTGTTTGTGAATATTTCTTCTATTTCCAGTTGAGTGATGTTTATGCCAGTAAAATCCAAATCTTGGGAATAACGAGGACTGCGGAAAATAATCCTTAAAGCGGTACCTCCTTTAAATAACAACCCTTCCGATCCTGGTTGTTTATAAAGGTATGACAAAAACAGATGCTGGCAGTATTCTCGGACAACATTTTCCAAACTAGTTTGGGCCTGTTTAGTAAATTTTTCTAGGTTTTCTATATTCAACATAAATTTCTTTAACAAGATTCAACATCCTCGGGCGATCAAACAATTTTACGTATTTTATCAGTTTAGATTTATTTATATTTTTTAAATCCAATCGGTCATTCAAAGAAACTTTTTTTAAATCCACAAAATACAGGTAGTCGGCCAGGGCTTTTTCCGCTTCCGCATATAAAACCTTGGCACGATCTATTTGTTGCAGATTGTATCCGGTAAAGGCCTCTTTTTTTATGCGCTGATAGCTAAAAACTCCCAGTGGCGTGCTGTACTCTCTGGAAATTTTGGTGGTAACCGAAGTTATGGAATAAACCACCTCCGGAATGATATTGTAATGGGAAAGAGCTTTTTCTAAAGAAACATAAGATGGCTCATAGAGTTTATTAGCAATCAAATAGTGGGAAGGATGGCTGTCTTTTATCATGTAGAAACCATTGCGAAGTTTGAGGAATAGTCCACTGTCCGCATTATGAGAGATAAATACAGATGCTATTTCTGAAGGTACGCCAAAAACATCCCTGAATTCGCGGGGAGTAAATACTTCCAAACCTAAAGATTTGAGCTTTTCTTCTACTTCGATACGTTTCAGTTTCTTAATCATATTATTAAAAAAATGAAATGGACTATTTCAGTATATTACCACGAAAAATAGATGTCAAGAATTGGGTATGGGTATCCCCCGCTCAAAAAATAAGATTAACTAAAGACTTAAGACTAAAAACTAAAAACTTAGACTGATTTTATCTTATTGTTTATTGGATGAGGAGGTATTAAATCCGCTGAATAAACTATTTAAAAGTGACTCCAGTACTTCTTCTATAGGCTTGGCGTCGGCTATCGCTTGAATGGGAGGGATACTGTTGAAGTTGCTGAATGTCAGGACCGCGCTACCGGAAACATTACCTTTTTCAGTATCTTTAACCAGGCCCGCAACGGTCATTTTTCTCGGCAGATAATCTTTAGTCCCCATCCATATCTCAAACTTGGCTTGAGAAAAAAGATCTTCCGATGTTGATGCCGATTTAGGCTGATATTCAGAGTGTAGAAGCTTGGCTGATTCTTTCGTAAACAAATCAAGAGCGGCGTCATCAGGAACAAAGCCGTAATGATAAGTTTTAACCCCATTAATTTCCTCTTTACCAAGATCAACTATGTCTTTAAAAATAAAGGCATTTTTTATCAGCTCTCTAAACTGAGACATTTCCTGGGATGTAATTTCTAAAGTAGTCGAAGTAGGAATGTTGACCAGACCAATGCTGGAAATTGCTGATTTGTCAGAGGCCTTTTGAGTATCAAACTTTACCCACTGATCAGCAATTGAATCCAAGCTGAATGGGCCAATAGATGTCCCTGAGTCAATTTTTAGATAGTAAATTTTATCCTTAAGGATAATTTGGGCATTAATCGATAGTGGAAGTTCTTCCGAACCACCTTGAGAATTTAGAGATGCCCGAAACTGGCCGTTGCCCGGATCAGATATATCAAGGTCAATTGATGCGTTATAACTGGTCGTTGATTTTTCTTTATCCGAGACCGTTTCCGTTTTGACAGAAACACTTGGTGAAAAGGAATTAAGCGATGACACACTGGCCATCATATTGTGAAGAACTTCTTCGGGAGATGGATTGGATAAAGTTAAATAACCTAACCCGAAACCGCCGATGGCAAAAACGAGAGCGATTATTGAAAGTAACGCGACGGATATATTGCCCTTATTAATTGAGTAGTTCATGGTTTTATTCTATCCCTCTGGGGCGGGAAAATCAAAAGAGGGGTTTGGGATAAAAAGCGATGCGCCCGAGAGAAAACTTCCTCTTGGGCGCGGTTGAGAGCTGGTGTTGCGTGTTGCCGGTGCTGGCTTCAGGACTGCTTCTCGTTGGTCACCGTGAAGTGAGGCGGGCCGGAGCAGTTATCCCCCTTGGCGTTCATAGATCCCTGGAGCCTCCTTCCGATGATGTTCGGCTCCATGGAACTGCCCTTCAGGCACTTAGGGCCATTGGCGTCCCGGGCAAGGAAGCTGCAAGTTGCTTCTCCCTCGCCCTGTCTGCACACTGCCTCTTCGTATCCGTCGGGGATGGGAACCGGCGGCCCTAGGAACGCCCCTTGCATGAGGCACGTCTCGCACAGGCCAGCGCTCGGGTCCTCTTCGGTCGGCTTCGGGTAGAAGTCGAACGAAAAGGATGGGATGAAGATGTATCCGCAATTACTGCAGGTACATGTCTGGTTCCCGGACATCGTGTCCTCCTTTTTTGCGAAAGAGCGGTGTTCTGCACCGCCCTCTCTGTTCAACAGCAGTTTGGTGCAAAACTTCGGTTAGAAAACCTGAAAGAATAATACAATTTTTCAAAGATGATGTCAACTAGTAACGAAAAACCTGTCCTTCACAAAATTCAGGATTATTTTTTGAAACAAAAACCCGCCCGGAGGCGGATTTTTGTCAGGTTTTTCAACTATCCCTGAATGTTTCCCTTATTCTTTTTCTTAGACCAAGAGCGAATTGTCTGCCAAATTCCATAAATCAACAAGAGAATCAAGAGAAGAACCAGCCAACTGACCCAGTTACTGTCGCTTCCCAAACTCAAGATGTTAGCCAGAAGCAAGCTGGCAGCCGGGGGCGGAGCGGGCAGCACGGTTCCAACAGCAGCAGTGAGAGGAATTGTCTCACCGCCCGTGACTGTCACTTCCGGTCCGGCAGGAATTGTTTCCGGAGCAGGAGCGCCGCCGGCTTCCCCGCCAGTGGGAGCGGTTGTTCCACCTCCCGTAACTCCACCGCCGGTGGGAGTCGCTCCTCCCGTCGGTGTCAGTAAGACCAATCCTCCCTGGCCGGCTTCTTTAGTAGTGAATGTGTGTTCCCCACCAAAAACCAAAGAGCCGTGAGAGACCGTTCGGAAGTAATAAACGGTGTTGGGATCAAGTCCGGTAACGGTAACGAAGTGAGTAACCGTTGGCGGACTGACATCATATTCGGGAGTGGTTCTGGCATAGCCGTATTTGGGAGGCGTTCCGGAATTATCGTTCAAATCAAGAGTGTGACTCTCCCCTTCTTTGGCGTAAATCACCTGGCTGGTAGCGGCATAGCTTGTGTTCCAGCCGATGGTAACGGAAACATCCGTCGGCTCACCGCTGGATTCATTGGAGAT
>MGIN01000013.1:9138-11708 GCA_001793775.1 Candidatus Wolfebacteria bacterium GWA1_42_9 | reverse complement strand
CGGTAAATGTCCCTCTGGCCGGAAAAAATATTCAAACGACTATTGACGCCGATCTCCAGCAGTTCTTTTTTGAGACTTTGAGAAATCAAATCCGGTCACTGGGGGCAGCGGCTGGAGTGGGACTGGTAATGGACCCGGCCAGCGGCCAGATTCTTTCTCTCGTCAGTTTTCCCAGTTTTGACAACAATAACTTAAAGAGTGAAATTTTTACCGATGAAAGCCGTCCGACATTTAATCGGGTAGTTTCGGGGATTTATAGCCCAGGATCAACTATCAAACCCTTGGTGGCTTTTGCTGCTCTGGAAGAAGGAGTGCTTGACCCTTTTTTTTCCATTTTCTCGGCTGGCTACATAGAAATTCCCAATCCTTATTTTCCTGACCAGCCGTCCCGTTTTGTTGACTGGAAACCTCATGGCTGGGTGAATCTCTACTCAGCTTTGGCTCGCTCCAGTAACGTTTATTTTTATGAAGTCGGAGGCGGCTTCGGCTCTCTGAAAGGATTGGGTATTGAAAGATTAAAAGATTATTGGGAAAAATTTTTGCTGGACAAAAAAACGGGGATTGATTTGCCTTCAGAAAAAAGCGGCACTCTGGCTGACCCGGAAGAAAAAGAAAAAAGAACCGGGCAAATCTGGAGAATCGGCGATACCTACAACGTTTCTATCGGTCAGGGTGATTTGATGATTACTCCCCTGGAACTCTTAAGATATATTGTTGGTATTCACCGGAAAGGGAAACTACCCGTTCCTTTTGTGGTGGAAAATATCAAGGATGTGTCGGGGAAGATTGTTTATTCGCGGGAGCCGAAGTTTGATGAAATGAATTTTAAGGATGTCAAGAATTTTGAAGAGGTGGAGGCGGGAATGATTGACGCGGTGGAAAAAAACTACGGCACCGCCAACTCTCTGTCCGATTTGCCTTTGAAAATCGCTGCCAAGACCGGAAGCGCTCAGATTGAAAATAATACCAAAGTCAACGCCTTTTTTGTGGGCTACAATATTGCAGAGACAGGTACTGACATAACACAGACAGATCCAGACAGAATACAGACGGTAATAGATAACGGTCAGCTACTGTCCGTGTCTGGTCAGCAACTGTCTGTTCCTGGGCAGATTGCTGTCTTGGTGCTGATTGAAGACGCCCGCGAGGGAAGTCTAAACACCGTTCCGGTGGCAAGGGAAATTTTCCAATGGTACTACGATAATCGTTTGACAGAATAGGATTTGATACGATTGTTATTTTTGTAATACTGTACGTTTAGAACCGATCGGTCTATAATATAAGATATCAATAAGTATGAAATAAAAAATAAAAATTATGCCTAGGCATAAATACACATCTTCATTGGCTTTGTTGTCTGTCTTGTCTGATTCTTTAGATAAGTGGATGGGTCTTGATGATCTTTCTCTAAATAATCAGATTAGTAAGAATAGAAACAGGTACTATCAGATAATTAGGAGGCTTTCCGAAGACAATTTGATAGAAAAATCAAAAAAGGGAAGAAGCCTGTTTATTTCCATCACTCAAAAAGGTAGAAATTTTCTGAGGAGAATAATCAGCAGCAAGCACAAATCTCTTGATCCCTATATTTATAAAGATAATTTGTCAAAAAGTGATTCTGTTATAATTGTAGCTTTTGATATTCCGGAAAAATTAAGGTTTAGGAGAAAACAAATCAGGGAAGTCCTAAAATCATTGGATTTTAAAATGGTCCAGAAAAGTGTTTGGGTGGGAAAAAATAAAATTCCGGATGATTTCATAAAAGATCTTAGAGATTTAAAATTGCTTGTTTATATTGATATTTTCTCTATAAACAAGTCGGGGAGTTTAAAAAACATTTTATAATCCTAATTTTTCTTAGGATTATAAGTAGTGGCAATGTTTTTGATATTGTACAAATAGGACCGATCGGTCTTAAATGTCAGGTGTTGAAGTATCCCTGCAATATGTATACTGGCAAAGAAAGTTTTTCAGTGGTACTATAACAATAGAATAAAATAATTTTTATTCTATTGTTATAGTATCTGGTATCTGGTATATCGTATATAGGTTTCTAAATGCTATATACCATATACTAACTACTAACTACCAACTATGGATTCCGAGCTTCGCTATCATCAAACAACGGGAGAGTGGGTGCTGATTGCTCCCAAGAGGGGAAAAAGACACAATGAGCTGAAAAAAGGCAGAACTTCTAAAAGGAAACCTTCTCCCGTAAATACCTGTCCTTTTGAGAATCCTCAAAAAAATGGGAATCAAGTTCCTTATTTTTGGTTTCCTTCGGATAAATCTCTAAAAAATTGGCGAATCCAGGTTGTTCCCAATAAATTTCCCGCTCTTAAACACGGGCATACTTGTACTCCTCAAAAAAAAGGTGGCATTTATCTGGTAACGCAGGGAGTGGGCTACCACGACCTGGTTATCACCCGGGATCATTTTCGCTCTTTTACCGATTTGAGCGTCAGAGAAGCTACCGATGTTCTTTTGGCTTTCCAAAAAAGACACCGGGAAGTGGCCTTGGACAGGTGTGTTTCTTACGTTTCTATCTATTGCAACTGGGGTCTGACGGC
>MGIN01000013.1:285-9126 GCA_001793775.1 Candidatus Wolfebacteria bacterium GWA1_42_9 | reverse complement strand
GTATCATCCTCACTATCAAATCATCGCTCTGCCGGTGATTCCGGCCAGCGTTGGTCGCTCCATCTCTTTTTCGGCTGATTACCGAAAAAAGAAAAAACGATGTATTCACTGTGACATTATTGCCAAGGAGAAGAAAGACCGAAAGAGAATTATTTTTGAGAACGGCAGTGTCATCGCCTTTGTTCCTTTTGCCGCCAAAGAACCGTTTCAGATAAATATTTTTCCTAAAAAACACCTTCCTTATTTTGAAGAATCAAGCAAGGAACTTCTGAAACATTTCGCCGAAGTTCTTCAAAAGATTTTAAGGTCAGTGAGAAAAAGGCTTTCCGATCCTGATTACAACTTTTTTATCCACACTGCTCCCGTCAGGGACAAGAAAAAACACGGTCATTACCACTGGCATCTGGAGTTGGTTCCCAAGTCGAACATCTCAGCCGGTTTTGAACTGGGAACAGGGATTGAAATAAATCCGGTGTTTCCGGAAGAAGCAGCAAAGATACTCAGGGGATAGGGTTTAAGGTAAAGGGTGTATTTTTTATTATGCTTGAATCTATTTTATTGTGGATTGCTAATGCTGTTATTTTGATTATCAATTCCACCGGCTACATCGGTGTTTTTGTTTTGATGGCTTTGGAAAGCGCCAATATTCCTATTCCTTCGGAAATTATTATGCCTTTTTCCGGATTCTTGGCTGCTCAAGGCAGTTTCTCTTTTTGGGGAGTGGTTTTTTGGGGAGCGGTGGGAAATCTTTTTGGGTCTCTGGTTTCCTATAAGTTGGCCGGATGGATTGTTCGCACCGGAGAAAAGTCAAAAATCGTCGGTTTCTTTATTCCTCAATCTCTGCTGGACAAGACCGGTCATTGGTTCTCCCGTTGGGGAGAGACGACCGTCTTTTTTTCCCGGCTTCTGCCGGTGGTCAGAACTTTCATCTCTTTTCCGGCAGGGCTGGGGAAAATGAACCTTCTTCGCTTTTCTCTCTATACTTTCCTGGGGTCATTTGTCTGGTCGGCCTTTTTGGCTTATATTGGATTCTTTTTGGGGGAAAATTGGCATTCGGTTAGTTATTATTTTAGAAAGTTTGACTATTTGATAGCGGTTCTCATTCTCGTCGGATTCGGCTGGTGGGCGATAAAGCATTTTGTTAGAATAAATAAGAAAGCAACCTGATTTATGAAAAAAATTGTCGCTTTTAACTGGAAAGAAAACCCGGATAATCTGTCCCGGGTTGGTGGTATTGTTCGAGCTGTTTTGCGATCGGTTCCCAAGAAACGCTTAACCATTGTTATTATTCCTCCCGCTCTTTTTATCGAAAAGGTCAGGAAGTTGATTGGTGTTAGAAAAGAAGAAGTTTTTCTGGGAGTTCAAAATGTCAGCCACTTGGAAAAAGGAGCTTTTACCGGGGAGTTCTCGGCGGCAATGTTAGGAAGCTTAAAAGTTACCCATGCTATTGTCGGTCATTCCGAAAGAAGATATCTTTTTGGTGAAACTGATAAAATAATTTCTCTAAAAATCAAAAGTTGCCTGAAAAATAAAATAAAACCGATTCTCTGTGTTGGAGAAAAGAAAAAAATGCCTCAAGAAAAATCTTGGAGTTTTATCAGACGTCAGTTGGAAACGGACTTGCCTAAAATCCCGGACCCTAAACTCCGCACCCTCATTGTTGCCTACGAACCTGTTTGGTCTATCGGCGGGAACAGAAAAGTAAATCCCTCCCACGCTGCCTATATGATTGATAAGATTAAATCCTTCCTATATTCGGTATACGGTAGACGATATTCGGTTTTATACGGTGGTAGCGTTGGTTGCAAAAACATCAAAAATTTTCTAAAATATCATCAGATAGACGGCTTTCTGGTGGGTTCGGCTAGTCTCCGCCCCGCTGAAATTCGTTGTTTATTAAAATTAATATGAAATGATTCCAATATGCGAATATAATGCTAATATGGCGAATTGCGAATAGAATTCATTAGCAATTTGTAGATTGGCATAAAATTTGTAGATTAGCATCACGTCATCTCATGGAACACTCCAATAAAGAGACTCTTTTTAAATCCCTGTCCGTTTTCCTGGTAATTATTACCTTGCTTTTAATCTACTCCGTTTTTTGGGGGCCGATCAGCGATTATGCCAGATCGCTTAACTCAGCTCGAACAGTAGCGGTCTCGGCTTCTGACAAAGTTACTGCCAAGCCGGACACCGCCTTTCTCTCTTTTTCGGTCGTCAATGAAGGAACCGATACTCAGAAAGTGGCCGATGAAAATAATCAAAAAATCAATCAGGTTGTTGTTTTCTTAAAATCACAGGGTATTGACGAAAAAGACATCAAAACAACGGAATACAGTTTGTCTCCGGTCTACTCCAGTCCCGGGGGAATTTATTCCGGAGAATTTATTCCCCGGATTGTGAAATATTCCCTGACTCAGACGGTCAGTATTAAAATCAGGGATTTTTCTAAAATATCGCCCATTATCGGAGAACTGCCCAAACTGGGGATTAATCGGATAGGAAACATTTCTTTTGGTATTGACGATCCGGAGGTTTTTTTGGCTCAAGCTAGAGAAGGCGCTTTCAAGAAAGCCCGGGAGAAGGCAAAAACAATCGCTGACCAGAATGGTTTGCGCTTAGGAAAAATAGTTAACCTCTCTGATTATTCAGGTGATTATTACCCGCGGTATGAAACAGCGGGTATGGGCGGAGGAATAATGGCCTCTCCCAAAGCAGCTCCCACTATTGAACCGGGAAGTCAGGAAATCAACGTGACAGTTAACGTTGTTTATGAAATCCGGTAATAAAAAAATATTAGCCTCGGTTTTGGTGACAGTTGTGGCCTTAATTACCATTGTCAGTCTTTCCGGTTTGAACTTTTTTACTCCTGTTTCTTCTCCGACGGTTGAGGAAGAACCGGATCTATCAAATATGCCCGAAAATCTGTTTCTCAAAACTCAGGACGGCAAAAATCTTGCCGCTGCTTACTTTAAAATTGTTAATCCTTCGGCTTGGGTGGTTTATCTTCACATGATGCCTTCCACCAAAGAATCGTTTACCAACCTGGCAACGAAGTTTTTGGGGTGGGGCTTTTCCGGGGTGGCTGTTGATTTGAGAGGGCATGGAAAATCGGAAGGGGGACCGAACGGCTACCAAAATTTTTCGGACCAAGATCACCAAGCCTCTTATCTTGACGTTTTGGCGGCGGTTGATTTTTTGAAGAGCAAAGGGGCAGCGGACGAAAAAATTTATCTGATCGGAGCTTCTATTGGCGCTAACCTGGCCTTAAAATATTTAGCAGAGAATTCGGAAACGGCCGGAGTGGTTCTTTTGTCTCCGGGAATCGATTATCGGGGAATAACCACCAAAGATTTGATAGTCCGTTTGACTGGAAAAAGCAAGATTCTTTTTGTCTCCAGCCGTGACGATGGTAATAATGCCGAGGAAGTGGAAGAACTGTCGGAACTGGTTCCCGCGGGAGTGAAAAAAGAAAAGATAATTTTTGACGATGCCGGGCACGGCACCGATATACTCAAAAACCATCCCGAACTTTATAACCAAATCGTCGCTTTTTTAACCAATTAACAATATGAACATTATCGGAAAAAAAGATTTTCTGGCATCTGTTCTGGCTGGTTTTTTGATTGGCCTTTTTTCCTTCCCGGTAACCGTCAATCTTCTGGGGGACAGAAAGCTGTTAATTTTTTCCATTGCGATTGGGCTGTGGGTCTTAACCGTTGTCGGAATTGGGGTGGCTGGTTTTTTAGGACGCTGGCTGAAAATTCTCTTTGAGATTGCCAAGTTTGGAGTGGTGGGGATTTTAAACACCCTGATAGATTTCGGGGTTCTCAATCTTCTTTCGTATTTGACCAAAGTTTTTGGGGGACTGGCTTTAATACCGCTTAATGTTATTTCTTTTTCGGTAGCGGTTGTCAACAGTTATCTTTGGAACAAACACTGGACTTTCAAAACCGGCGGATTAAGCCAGAAAGGGAAGGAGTTTGCTGGTTTTGTTTCCGTCTCGGTTATCGGGGCTTTTCTCAATACGGCGACGGTTTATTTGCTGACGACGCTGGTATTTTTTGACGGTCTGATATTCTCTTCGGAATTGCGCCTTAATCTGGCCAAATTGGCGGCCACTTTAGTTTCTCTGACGTGGAACTTTGTCGGATATAAATTTTTTGTGTTTAAATCGTCTCTTTCTCTTGACAAGAAAGGCGCTGGAGAGTATAATGCAGGCGAGTGAGTGTAAAACGATTCTGAGGCGATTTTCGACCCTAGGAGCGTTTTCCTCTGTTTTCCGGCCCCCGCAAGGGGGCTGGTTTTTATGCTTGCGCGCGAGCACCGTCATGATAAAATGATACCGGTGGCGGGAGAGCACTCACTTAAGTAACAAAAACAGGAGGTCACCCCCGCCACCATGAAAAATGGAAGGCATTAGGAGAAATGTTTTGTTAAAAAACTATAGTGGGTATAAAATCGGAGGACCGGCCGATTTTTTTTGTGAACCAAAAAGCCGAAAGGACATAATCTCAGCATTGAATTTTGCCAGCATTAAAAAAGTTCCAATTTTTGTGCTGGGTGGGGGTTTTAATGTGTTAATTTCTGATGATGGCTTTCGGGGATTAGTGATAAAACCTACATTTAATTCCATTACTTTCAAGGGACGGGAAATAATTGCCGGGGCTGGCGTCAATCTTGATAAATTAATCAAGACAACTCTTAACAGGGGATTTGTTGGTCTTGAAGATTTTTCCGGAATTCCTGGAACTGTCGGCGGCGCACTTTTTATCAATATTCACTACTATAAGATGCTTATAGGCAATTTTGTTAAATGGGTTGAGTGCATTAATTTTCAGGGGGAAACAAGAATTATCAATTTTGATGACAAAGATTGGAAATATGAATTTTCAAAGATTCAGAAAGATAAGCTAACTGTATTCAGAGCCTGTTTTAAATTAAAAAACGTCGGCTTTAGAGAAAAATGGAAAGCTATTGGCAAATCTGAAGAAATAATCCGGACCCGTCATTACAAATATCCTCAAGAGCCGTCGGCTGGAAGCGTTTTTCAGAATTTAGATAAGGAAAAGTTTTACGGTGCTCCGTCAATTTCCGCCGCTTACTATATTGACAGCTTGGGAATGAAAGGAAAAAGAATAGGGGGAGCGGAAATTTCCGGTCGGCACGCCAATATTATTATAAATAGAGGCGGCGCCACCGCTAAAAATGTTATTAAACTGGCCTCTATGATTAAAAAACGGGTAAAAAGGAAGTTTGGTATTGAATTTAAGCCCGAAGTGCAGTTTGTTGGATTTAAAAGCAGTCCTTTTTAAGAAAAAAATTTAAAAAAGAGAAAAATTTTTCACTGCTGTGGAAGTTATCCACAGTTTTTTGTTTTTTTTGTGGAGTAAATGTTCTATAATGAGAGTGAAAGGTATTTTTATTTTCTAGTGGTATAGTTGAGTGGTCGGCAATTGTACCGTCGGCAAAATTAATTTTTCTTCTGCTCTTGGGAGCGGAGAGACAAAAATCAAATGGCTAAAAGGAAAGCAGCCAGGAAAGCAAAAAAGGCTAAAAAGGCTGCCAAAAAATCAAGGAAATCCAGGAGAAGGAGATAATTTTCTTGGAACTTGACCGCTCCGCTCTTTTAGGAGAGTAATAACTTTCTCAAAAGGCAGGGCGGTTTTTATATATTGACTTACGACTTACTACTTACGACTAACAACTCTGTCGATAAAATTCATCTTGTTTTTCATTATGTCGTTGGTCGTGAGTTGTTGGTTGTTGGTTATCTTTATGTTACAATCCTCTTATGAAAATTATCATCAAAAGCACTCAGATTGAATCGTCCTCGGCTCTGGAGGATTATATTCAGATAAAACTGGCTCCCTTATCCAAACTAATCGGCAAGATTGAAGAGAAATTTAATCCTGTTTTGAATGTTGAAGTCGCTCGAAGCACCAAACATCACCATAAAGGAGAGGTTTATTACGTTGAACTGACTTTTATCCTTCCTAGGAAAACTATCCGGATAGAACAATATGATAATCAGATTCGGTCGGCGATTGATAAAGCCAAAAACAGATTGAAAGTTGCTTTGGACAACTATAAAGAAAAAAAAATAACTCGCCGCCGCCCAAGATAATATTATCAATCTCTAATCTCGTATTTTTATTGTACCCATGTCTTTTTTTGACAGTTTTTTCTCTCCTCTTAAAAAATACCGTCTTTGGGTTAATGAGATAAACAGCTTGGAAGAAAAAATTTCCAGGCTAACTGATGATCAGATAAAAAAATCTAGTGCTGATCTCAAAGAAAATGTCCGATCGGGAAAAAGTTCTTTACTCGAGACTTTGCCTTCGGCTTTTGCATTAGTCAGGGAAGTTTCCCGAAGAACTTTGGGTCAGAGACATTTTGATGTTCAGTTGACGGGAGGAGTGGTTCTTTTTGAAGGGAAAATTGCCGAGATGGCAACTGGTGAGGGAAAAACTTTAGCGGCGACCGCCCCTGCCTATCTTCACGGTCTGACCGGAAAAGGTGTTCATGTTGTTACTGTAAACGATTATCTGGCTCAAAGAGACGCTGTCTGGATGGGACAGATATACTACTTTCTGGGATTGTCGGTAGCTTGTCTGACACATGAGCAAGCTTTCTTGTATGATCCGGAATACACGTCCGCAAATTTAAAAATTCAAGATAGTGATAAAACGTCAGGAGATGAAAGGGTTAAATTAGATGAAGCGAGGGATATAACTGGGGGATTCAAAGTGATTCATGAGTTTTTAAGGCCGGTTCCTCGAAAAGAGGCCTATTTGGCTGACATTGTTTATGGCACCAACCACGAATTCGGGTTTGACTACCTAAGGGATAATCTGGCGTATAGTACAGATCAACAAGTTCAGCTCCGACGCTCTGTTTCGACAGAGGTCGGAGCCCCGACCGAAGCGTCGGGGGTTCAGAGAAAACATTACTACGCCATTATTGACGAGGTGGACAGTATTCTTATTGATGAAGCTCGGACCCCCTTAATTATTTCTGCTCCCGATGTCCAAGCAGCGGATTACTACAAGCTTTTTGCTAGAGTGGCCGGAATGTTGAAAAAAGACACTGACTACCTGGTAGATGAAAAAAATCGTTCCGTTCAGATTGTTGAGTCGGGAATAGATAAGGTAGAAAAAGTGCTTAATCTGGAAGGGCTTTATAGTCCCCAAAACATCCGACTGGTCCATTATCTGGAGGAATCGCTTAAAGCCGAAGCGCTTTTCTCAAGAGATAAGCGATATGTTGTTAAGAATGGAGAGGTGATTATCGTTGACGAATTTACCGGAAGATTGATGCCTGGCAGAAGATACTCTGGCGGTCTTCACCAAGCGATTGAGGCCAAAGAGGGAGTAAGAGTTCAGGAAGAATCAAAAACTTTTGCCCAGATTACTCTTCAAAACTATTTTAAACTTTATGAAAAAATTTCGGGAATGACGGGAACAGCCAAAACTTCCAGTGAAGAATTTGAAAAGGTCTACGGATTGGAAGTAGTCAGTGTTCCTACTAACAAGCCCCGAGTCAGAAACGACTATCCCGATTTAATTTTTAAGGGCAGGGAGATTAAATACCGGGAGATTGTTAGTGAAGTTAAGAAAAAAAGCGAGAGGGGGCAGCCAGTTTTAGTGGGCACTACTTCCATAGACGAAAACGAACTTCTTTCTTCTTATTTTTCCCAGTCGGGAATAAAACATGAAGTTTTAAACGCCAAAAACCACGAAAGAGAAGGAGAAATCATCGCTCAAGCGGGAAAGAAAGGAGGAGTTACTCTGGCTACAAACATGGCCGGAAGAGGAGTGGACATTGTTTTAGGAGGGTCTCCCCAAGATTTATCCGAAGCTGAGGAAATCAAAAAACTGGGAGGTCTTTTTGTGATGGGAACCAATCGCCACGAAGCTCGAAGAATTGACAATCAGCTACGCGGCCGTTGCGGGCGCCAGGGAGACCCGGGAGAAACCCAATTTTTTCTTTCATTGGAAGACGATTTGTTGAGAATTTTTGGAGGGGAGCGAGTTCAAAATATAATGACTCGCTTTAACCTTCCTGAAAACGAGCCAATTCAGTCATCTTTGGTTTCTAAAGTTGTTGATGAAGCCCAAAAAAAGGTGGAAGGAATCAACTTTGATGTCAGGAAACATCTTTTGGAATACGACACGGTTCTTAACAGACAGCGCCAGACCGTCTATCGCCGGCGGCAAAATATTTTGGAGAGGATTGAAAGAGGGGAAATCAAAGATATTCTGGAGGAAATTGTCCTAAATGTTTTGGGTAATATCTTTAAACAAGAGGTTTTAGAAGATAATTTTAAAAAATGGATGACGGAAGTCGGTTTGGTCAAAGACCCGGGCAGCTTTTCGGCGGAAGAAATAGAGATGCTTCGTCAAGGAAACTTGCCTGAGTTTATCAGACAAAGAATTGAAGAGGTAATTTCCTCGGACGATCGTGCCGGATTGAAAGTGCTGGCTTCTTTGGACACTCTCTGGACAGACCATCTGGAGAACCTGGAAGCGCTTTTGGAAGGGGTGAGAATCCGGGCCTACGGTCAAAAGGATCCTCTGGTGGAATACAAAAGAGAGGGGTTTGAGATGTTTCAAAACTTGGTGGCTAACGCCGAAACTTTGGCTTTGGTAAATGTCTTTAAGACACAGACGGTTACGGACACAACGCGGACAGTTCCGAAAAATAGTCGGCAACTGTCCGTGTCTGGTCAGCGTCAGTCCGTGAAGATAGGTCGCAACGATCCCTGCTGGTGCGGGGCAAAAAAACCAGACGGAACTCCAGTAAAATTTAAACATTGCCACGGTAAATAATTATGTT
>MGIN01000013.1:0-262 GCA_001793775.1 Candidatus Wolfebacteria bacterium GWA1_42_9 | reverse complement strand
AGGACTGGTGCGGTTCGGGAAAGAAATATAAGCGTTGTCATGGCGCATGACAACGCGTAGTTGAGGAGTGAAGACGACGAAATACTGAGCACAGCAGTGCGAATGTGAAATGTCACGGTAAGTGACATTTCACAATCCTGAGCCTGTCGAAGGATAAGCATTGCCATAGCAGATAGTATAGTCACATACTATATGCAACTGTTGTGTAACTATTGAGGTTCAGCTTCAAGCGTAATACGAGAATGATGCTGCCCAACTTTGT
>MGIN01000012.1:2865-5279 GCA_001793775.1 Candidatus Wolfebacteria bacterium GWA1_42_9 | reverse complement strand
GACGCTATATTTATATTCGCCTTCATTGCTTGAACCGAAGATTGTCATCGGACCGGCAGCTGTTAGGGTCCAATTCCAGGGATTAGCTTCTCCACCTTCCTGATTGTTAACTTCTTTAATAAGTGTCAGTAAAGGAGGAATATCATCGTTGGTAATAGTACAAGTGGCGCTTTCACCCAAATTAAGCGTGAGTTGATCTTCTATAAGTGAACCGCCTTCACAGATCCAATTACTTTCGGTATAGCCCTCCGGTCCATCTGATTCAGAGAGTGTATAAGTACCGGCTGAAAAATTCTTGTCCGAAACAGTCGGACCTTGACCGCTCAATCTTCCTTCCTGACCAGATGCGGTAAGAGTCCAATCAGAACCTGTTGCTGTTCCGCCATTATCGTTAGTAACTACTTTGTTAAGTGTTAATGAAACCGGTTTGTCGTCATTGGTGATGGTACAAACCCAGGCCTGTTGTTCAGCAACGGTAATTTGTCCATCTGTGTCGGTTGTTTGTCCGCTGACACAGCTAATTCCGGTGTTGTTATATCCGAGTTGGCTCGGATTGTCTTCACTCACAGTGTAGTTCCCCGGAGCTACAAAATTTGCTTGGCCGCTTGTCACACTTCCTTCAAGAGAACTGATTCTTAAAGTGAAACTGTCAGCTTCAAACTTGCCGCCATTATCATTATTCACATATTTTATGACGGTAATAGCTCCTTGTCCTATCGGAATATCGCTGTTAGTAACATTACAAGTTTTGTTTCCATTTGAAGTCATCGTTCCCAAACAATCACTGGATTGAGACATAGCGTATCCTTCCAATCCATCCTCGCTGACGCTGTATTCTCCCGGGTCGAGAGTAACAGGTGTGCCCTGTTCACTTCCGGGAAAAGAAGATGAGGGGAGAACATTAATGCCATCAACGTTCATTGTGAAATCGGAAGGAAATGCCTCCGTTCCAATGCCGTGCCAAATCACCTGCTTGAAAACTGTCAGCTGACCCTGTTTTTGGGCATTTTCTATCGTCAGTGTCATTGCCTGCCCCGGAGCGATAGTGATTTGAGCTCCATTGGAAGGATTTAGATCTTCATCAGAAGAGAAAGAGAAGAAATCGTAGTTTCCCTTAGGATCAGGATTTTCCGTTATGGTGTAGGTTTCAGGAACAAGATTGTTATAAACGTAGGAAACCGAATCAGTGATAACCTGCGGGTCAGAGCCGTTAAGATTAACCGTGAAAGGATGATTATCTCCAATTAACGACTGATGATCAGGAGTCCGAACATCTTTAAAAACAGTGATAGAGCCCCGTTTGGTGTTAACAAAGGTGCAGGTAACGGTTTCTCCAGGACTGACGTCAATGGCACTTACCAAGCTTCCGTCATTACAAGTGGCACTGGTTAAGTCCCATCCAACCGGAACATTATTTTCATTTACAGAATAAGTTCCGGCGGGAATAAATCCGCTGTCATTTGATTGATCATCAGTCAGAGAAAATCCGTCTATATCGTAACTGGCAGTAAAATCAAAAACTTCTTGGCTGGTCGGATTGGTTTGTTTTTCAATGACAATTTTTCCCATCTGGCGGTTGCCGAAGTTGTTTCCTATGGCATCATTTCCACCACCGATTGAAATGCTGTAACCAGCTGAAGGTCCCGGACAAAATTGAGGAGAACTGGGAAATATCTGTTGCCATCCCGCTTGGAGAATCTCACAAACGTTATAAGTCCCATCTCCTAAACCAAGGAAAGAATAATTTCCGCTTTGGTCAGTGACTGTAGAATTATTTGTCGTTCCGGATAAGTTAATAGTCCATCCAGGAAGCCCGACTTCTTCCAAGTCTTTAATACCATCGCCGTCAACATCGTTATATTTCTGACCGGAGATAGAACCGACGCTGGCGCTTTGAATAATAACATCGTCTACTCTAAAGTACTCATTATTTTCAGGACCGTTGGCAACGTTACGAAAACGGAGCAAGAAGATACTATTATCAACCGATAAACTAACGCCGGATTGAGATTGCCATTCATCATGTGATGGTTGGTCTAATACATATGACGCGACATTCGTCCACCCGGAACTATCAGAACAATTGCCAGACGTCTTATATTCAACTACTCCATAATCATTTGATTCAGCATCGTGATCGCCATTCCAAGCATAAGAGAGAAGCAGGTTTGATTTACCGATAGCGTCAAAATACCGACAAATGTAACCATGACCGCCATTATCTTCTCCTATTTTTGCAAATTTATTAGATGAGGTTCCATCTTGTGTTATATCAGGACCACTTGTTGAACCAGTAATTATAGTCGGTTCATGCTCAACCCATCCGGAGACTGTTGTTGAATTAGAAGTGCCGAATGTCTCTGTGAAAGGAAGGGGCGTGGGAGAAGTGTAATAGACAGTCATTGTTATGTGGT
>MGIN01000012.1:0-2766 GCA_001793775.1 Candidatus Wolfebacteria bacterium GWA1_42_9 | reverse complement strand
TATAATCACTAATTTCTCCCGCCTGCAAGGCGCTTTTTTCGACACTTACTTCAATACCGTCAATAACAGAATTAACCGGAATACTAAATCCGAAACCAGTTGCTTTTAGATATTCACTCTCATCGTTGTCGTCTATAAGAGCCGTGGCATAAGAATCATCGGAAGATTGAGTATTACTGGGATTTGACCAAACAACATCTGATCCTCCAGGACCGGGAAAACTGACACTAGTAAAATTTGACCCGCTGTTAGGACCGCCGGTAGCGGCCCAAGCTATCCCCGCCGGAAACGAAATGCTGAAAACGAGCATCAATGCCGTCACTAATGCTAACGGCTTACTCATAATATTTTTTGTGTAGTTCATGTTTTTTTTACCCTCCTAAGTTTTCTGTAAAAGAAAATTTTGGCGGGTTTTTTACTTTGTAATCTTCTACTAATTATTCGCATGTGCGAGTTCGCATAGAGCTTGCTCACGCTATTTGTATACTAAAAAACCGGCACAACTAAAGAACGTCCGGTTTAACTTCCAGATCCACCCCAACGGCACCGTCTTGGAAAGAGACAAAGGCCGCTATTTTATTTTTATTAATTATATTTTTGGGTGGCTTCTACGGCCAAAAATGACCTTTTGTATGTAAAGAGACCGTACTCCAAATCTTCTAAGAAGTCAAGGGGTGGTCTAAAATGACTTACGACTAACGACTTACGACTAACAACCAACAATTAATAACTTAAAACTCAAAACTTAAGACTGAAGACACAGAACTAACTACTAACCACAAACTACCAACAACTAACAACTAACGACTAACAATCCCAGTAGTAGAACTTCGCTCACTATGGGGCTTCGCTTCCATAATTTGACATTATCCAAAAAGTATGCTTTAATTACGAAGACACCGACTACGAATAAAAAGGGAGAGGAGGAGAAGAAATGAGAGTCAGGAACTTTACTCCTTTGGTTCTTGTCGCACTTTTCGCCATCGCTCCAGCAAACGCTCAAGACGTGCACGTTGGTCTGGCATACGCCCCAGCCAACACAACTGGTTTCGGTAGTGGTATTCGGCTAGACCTGCGTGCCATCAAGACCTGGCACCCCGTCGAAATTGAAGCCGGCGCCTGGATAAGTAACCAGGCGAAATACCCTGACGGAGCCACGGGGCACCGCTGGGAATGGGATGCTTCCCTACGAGCCGTGCTGTTCGACTCGCTGCGGCTCGGCATCCGGTTTGACCAACTGGGTTACCGCACCGACATTCCTCACGGGGCAACATGGATCAAGCGCTCCGACATAGTCTCGTGGTACGAAATTGGATTTGCCGTGGAGGATGGAGGTCGCGTTCTTCTCGGTCACTCCAACGACGAGTGGCGGATTGATTTGCGCTTGCCCATATCGGACAAATGGTACTTTTTCGCAACTCACGAGTGGGCCGGCGAAAAAAAGGACTCCGCCCTGGGACTGGCTCTGAAGCTTTAGCCGGTCATGGGCAACGCTCTCTACACTACCCTGCAGTTCGGGGTAGTTCTTTTTTATTTTTACTTTGAAAATACTAAGATTTCAATCCCGTTATATAAGTTTTGAGAAATTTTTGAATAGCTTTGACGGTTTCTTCTTTTAATTTCGGATTGCTTTCGGCAATCCATCTGGCAAAGTTGTAAAATTCCCTTTCATCTACCCGGAGCCATTTTTTGTTTTTGAATAAAAAATATAAGAGAGTCGTCATAGCAATCCTTTTGTTCCCGTTTTGAAAAGGATGGTTCTTTATCATTAAATAAAACAAAATAGACGCTTTTTCTATCAGCCCCTTATAAAGATTTTTTCCGGCAAAAGATTGGAAGGGAACAGCCAAACAACTCTCCAAGATATTGGGAAACCGAGAGCCGAAATCGGGAATAGGTTCATTCCATTTCATCAACTCCGCCGCTAAACGATAAGCTACGTATTCTACTTCAATAATATTTATGGATTTCATTCTTGTCCCAGTAATTTTAGCGTCTCGCCGTATTCCCGAACAGTTTTTCTAACAGCTTCTTCAATAAGATTCTTTTTTTCTTTAGTCAAAACCTTGCTTAAAACGGAGGGCAGATCTTTTCTGTCAATGACAAAATTACGGCCGATTTTTTGGGCTTTAATCTCTCCGGATTTTATTTTCTTAAATACCGCCACGCGACTGATTCCGAGAAGCTTTGCTACTTCGCTTGTAGAAAATAACTTTTTATCCATATTTTATGATACTAATCTATGTTAACCGACTTGTCAACAGTTAACATATGTTAACTGACTAATATCACCAGCCGCTGCCTCCGCCACCGCCAGCTCCCCCGCCAGTAGAACCGCCACCACCGCTTCCCGAGGAAACGGCTGAATTGAGAGACGAAGAAAAAGAAGAAAGAGAGTTGGCAAAATTGACAACCGAGAAAGCTCCGGCGCCGGTATACCAAGAGGGCTGGTTTATCTGGAATTCCATTTCTTTCATAGCCGAGGCTAGTTTCTTGGTTGCTCCAAAAATTATGGCGTAAGGAAGAACATCCATAAAAATATTCTGCCTTTCAAAAAACTGCTGACGGTATTTCTCCACGTTATCAATAAAGATTTCGTACCCTTTGATGTGGCGATAGAGCTGATGCCCGAGAGCCGTTCTCTGGGGCATGGCTTTGGCGCCGACGACGGCTAAAACAACGCTTAACACTAATAAAGAAAGTCCCAGTCCCCTCAGTCCCCCGAGAAAGACGGCAGCGTCGGCTGTCGGTAAAGCCAAATCGGAA
>MGIN01000011.1:14855-14997 GCA_001793775.1 Candidatus Wolfebacteria bacterium GWA1_42_9 | reverse complement strand
TATTCCTTAAGTTGTCTCAGTTTGTCTTTGACGCCGTCCGGCAAGACGTGACTAATTGTTTTATCAGAAATCCCCCTCCGCCACTTGTGTATCTTCCAAGCAGTAAACCCGAGTATCAGAACCAAAATAGCCAAGCCAAGCA
>MGIN01000011.1:13558-14689 GCA_001793775.1 Candidatus Wolfebacteria bacterium GWA1_42_9 | reverse complement strand
AGGTTCGCTGCCGGAAACGCTGGGATAATCGGTCGGGATGACGGCGTATTCATAATAGCTGATACCTGAATCAGAATCAGTAGTAGTAAATGATATGACCATCTGCCGGCTGGTTGTCCAGGTAGCCGGGCTAACCTCAACTGAAAATTCGGCGGGAGGATTAACGTCAATATTCACCGCAAAATGAGTAACCCCTCCCCATATTCCGTCACGCAACGATTTTATGTGAAAATAGTGTGTCCCGCTGGATAAGTTTTTATAACTAACGCTGGTTTTGGTTCCATCGGAAATATCGTCCGGGGCTACCAGCGGTTCGTCGCTTAAAACATAACTATAGCCGTCAACAGGAACATCACTGGCCCACAACAAGATGACTGAAGGATTGTTATACCATTTTAACTGGTCGGAATGAGTCAGAGATGTCACTATAGGACCTGCCGGAGGGGGAAATATCAGCGAGTAAATTCCGTTTTGCACGTTGCTGAGAACATCTGTACCCTTGCCGTCGTTAAGCAAAATTTTAGAATTTTCGGATAACTTAACAATCGCCGTTCCCACCCGGCGCACACGAAAGGTAATAGTTGAAATCAGTCCCTGGCCGACGTTAAGGCCTCCAGGGATTCCCCCCTGGAAACGAACACTGCCGTTCTGGTTATCATACTTAAGCGGGCTGGTCCATATCCCGACTACCGACTGGCCAGCTGACGGGGAAACAACCTGTAATTTATCCGGAGGGAAATATAAAAAAATATCAACCGCATTCACCGACTCCCCTTGAGTGTTGATAAAAATTGATGAGTCAAAAGTACTCCCCACCGTAAAAGTTCCGGCACTGGGGCCTATTGAAATGGTTGCTGCCTGCGCTGGAGAAAACAGTCCCAACAAAACAACAGCCGCCGTCACAAACCAGGAAATTATAAGTTTGTGCTGATGTTGCATAGGCGCTTGGATAACCACGGTTAATTATAACACCATTTTTTTGCGACGCCACAAGCGGTATGTTCTAAATCCGACTGCGCCGATGGCGATTATTATGACGGCAAAAAAACAAGCAATAATGAGCGTCTTCCAGACATAAACCGTCTCTATTACAGCATTACCGTTGCCGTCAGTAACCTTAACCTGAAACGC
>MGIN01000011.1:13330-13401 GCA_001793775.1 Candidatus Wolfebacteria bacterium GWA1_42_9 | reverse complement strand
GCCGATAGGATTATCTACGATTTGAGCATCAATAACTGGAGATGAAGCAACCTGAAAGGACAAGGGAGGTA
>MGIN01000011.1:6484-13317 GCA_001793775.1 Candidatus Wolfebacteria bacterium GWA1_42_9 | reverse complement strand
ATCAGATGAAATCAAAATATTCGCCTGCACGTTCTCTGCGAATATGCGAGTGCCAGTTCCGTCAGCATAATAAAAATCTGCTTTCGTGGATGCAATATACGCCAGGCCTTGCTTCTTAGCTTTAAATACAATCTCTCCAATTTTTCCTCCAGAACCGGAAAAAGGCGTTGTTGTTCCTCCTTCAAAATAAACAGTCCCGTTATCCGACACAGGCGATATTCCGCGCCAAAGATTTATAAAAGAATTGAGGGTATTTATTGAGTGCAGCTCCAATAGTTCCTGCGGGTAATAAATGTTAACACTCAAGGCGTTAATGGGCTTTAAGGAATCTGTAAAAATTTTAACCGCGAAAAGGTCGCCTTGGGTGATGGAGCCAGTAGGCGTTTCGAAATACAGGGTTGGAACAGTATCTGTTTGAGCAACCACCGTCACCACCGATGTCAGTAAGATAACTATCAATAATACACCGACAGATAAATAACGGACAACTGACCGAATCGGTGGTTTAAAACACGCAAACATATTTTTTATCTCCAATAGTAAAGAAGGATGGAAACGTCCGTAATATTCACCGTCCCGTCTTTATTAAGATCATACGGGGCAGATGCCAGGTTGGTACCGACATCTTTTCCAAAATAATAAAGGAGGATGCTTACATCGGTGATGTTGATAGCGCCATCGCCGTTGAAATCGGCGACTTGCATAGATCGAGCTCTTTCTTCAAGGGTCAATGATAGAACCGGTAAAACATACACAAAACCGCCCCCTCCACCACTTCCTCCACCTCCACCTCCGCCAGTAGTACAAGCAGAAGTATTAAATTCACAAGACGGTTTGCACGAGAGCGTTCCTCCGCCAAAACCTTGAGAGACACACGATGCGCCGCCTAAGTCGATGCCATCACATTGTTCACCTGTCTCTTTTTCATCATTTCCGCAAATCGTTATCCTGATCGTCGCATCTATGTTTGCAGCCTGAATAGCTCTATCTGGAGCCAGGCCGGAAATTAACACTACAAGCAGTAAAAAGAAACAAAAACGAAGGATTTTTTCCATTACGCATTTCTATTTTTTCCCAATGCTGATATTAAATTTGAAATATCTTCTGAAAAGAAAGATGAGAATCGCTGCCGCTAAAACGGCAAGAAAAATGTATGTCCAGGGAGCGTTACGCGATATAAAGAAGACAACGGTGTAGTATATTCCCTGAAAAATATTTGACGGCGCCACCGAGAAGTATACCCTAGTGGCGGCAGCTACCCCTATGGAAACCTTGCCGCTAGTATCAGGATTTTTTACTACAGGATGAGCCTCCAGATAGGCAAAATAATCTCCGGGTGTTGTTTTAATCGGTATGGAAAGCGTCACTCTTACGCCCTTAGATTCTCCAACGTTCAAATAAAATTCCTCCGGCTCAAATTTGAACCAACTTTTGTCCGGCCACATTTGTTGATAATCGGCGGTTTTTTCATGGTAATCAATACCGACACCATAGTCGGATTCTTCGGTGCCGGTATTAATCACAGGAAACAGAGGCAGGCTGTAGGTTCCTCCCGGTTTTAAACCGGGCATTTCTATTTTTCCCAGCCCGACGCCAACGCCAATTCCGGCGTAAGTAAAAGCTGGGAAAAGCATCGCAATAATAAACGATGCAAAAACAAGTTTCTTCATAAAGAAAAACTTTAGTTGGCTTCGGCAGTTACTGTAACTTTGATGTTCTTCAGATTATAATCCGTGGATGAACCCGGAGTACCAATTCGCAAATCAAGTGTTGAGGTCGAGTTAACCGGAACACCTGAGGTTGCCGTTACATTGCTGACTGTCAGAGCCGTTCCCGGAAAAGCGCCGGTTACGGACCATTCATTGATATAGTGATCTTGGGTAGAGGTCGAGGAATCCAGAATCCAGAGCTGTCCGGTGCCAGTGGTGTCCCAACCCTTAACAAGAAAGTTTTCGGCAACATTACCCGTATTGACAACATCGGGGTTGTCTCCTGTGTCCAACGTGCTTTTCTGCGCTCCCAAAGCCACGCTTCCGTAAGCTATGCTTGTGTCAAGAACCGAGAGAGAGATGTTTTGGGGTGTAACCGTGGCATCAATGTCAGTGCTGTAAACAGACACTGTCACAAGCATCCCAACCAACAACAACACGCAAATCGTTAAAGAAAATTGTTTCATAAATACTGTTTTTTATCTATAATTTTAAAAAAATGCCGATACGACCTTAATTTTTTTAAGATTAATGAGCAAAATGCCTGACTTAAGTTTACTATTTAACCTAATCTAAAACAAGCGGGTTGTGGATAACTTACCCGCTTATCACCCGCATAACTACGGCGCCGTTGCAACAACAGTAATAGCCGCGCCATATTGATTATATGAGGATGTTTCAGTTGGCATAGTCAAGCGAAGATATAAGTCCCTGGTGCCATCATCAGGAACATTGGTATCAAATGTGTATTCGGTACCTGCCACAGCAAAAGTTGAGTAAGCCGAATCGTCTTTTGAAAACTCCCACAATACTTTGTTGATGCCGTTAGTCGTATCTAAAGTCCAGGTATATCCTCCAGATGTAAAATTAGTGCTTTTAACGTTCAAATTGGCAGGCCCGGAGGTAACTGTAATTATCGGCACATCCCCGATATTTTTTGTCGTTGTCGCCAGCGCCTTAAAGCCAAAAGCCACTAAATAATCATCAATGCTAATCGTCACAACAGCCGTAGTGGTCTCATCGGCATTGGAATAATTTCCATCACCCGTGCCGTTGGTGGCGCGAATTTTATATCTATAGATAATTCCACTGTTAAGTCCCGTGTTGTCGTAGTAAGTATTTGTTTCACCCGATGTAATTTGTCCAAAATCGGAACAAAGGGTTCCGGTGCATCTTTCTACTTTATACGAAAGTCCGCCAGTTGGACCAGTTGGTGCAGTCCAGTTAACTCTTAAAGAGTTGGTTAAAATATTTGAAAATGTTGGTGTTCCCGGAACATCTGGCAACATCAATTGTTCCGCACCGCTGGAATAAGCGCTGTCACCGGTAGCGTTAGTCGCTCTTACCTGATAACGATAAATTGTATTACCGGTGCGACCGGAATCATCCCAATAAATATTAGTTACTCCGGTGGCAACTTCAGAATAACTACTGCATCCAGTTCCGGTACAGCGCTCTACTTTATAACTAGCCGCTCCAGTTACTGAACTCCAGTTTAAGCGCGAAGTTGTGGCAGTAACAGATGTAAAATTGAGACCAGTCGGAGCTCCGGGTTTAGTTAAAAAGCTGGTTTCACCGCCATATCCCGTTCCGGCAGAGTTAGTGGCAAAAGCCCTGGCGTAGATAGTTGTTCCTGAAGGCAAACTGGTAAGGGGTTGGGTAAACGGAACTGCACCATAATCTCCCGCGGTTGAAGGGTTGTTGGCGTATGGCGCTCCGGAATCAATGTCCCATTCGCAACCGGCGTTGGTGGAATTTACTCCTCCTGTCGCATCAATAGTTCCATTACAAGTGGCTGTAGTCGCTTCTTTGAGTGTTGCGGCTTGAGTAGAAACGGTAGGAGCAACAGCCGGCCGGAGCGCCAAAGTATCTGCCGCCCAGCTCTCCGTCGCACCGGTGGTGCCTCCGCCAAACTGGGCGGGTGTGTATGTCCCGCTTGACCAAGCGAACGACCCCATACCGAGCATCGAGTCATTGGTATCGGATCCAGTGGTTGTTTTAAAATTAGACAATGTGGCAGTGGTATAGACAGCACCCGTCAGCGCGGCGCTCGCACCGATAGCAATGACAATGGTTCCCGCCGTTGAAGGAGTAATCGCCGGAGGAGTCGGCTGCCCGGTGCCGGTGCCTGTATTCGTCGTGAATGCCACGTCAAACGGCGTAATTTGGTCAATGCCTCTCCAGACGTACGCAACAGCGCTCAGAGCATCGGCGGTACTGCCGGATGGCCCGCATGTTACCGAAGCATCGGGAGTCGAACCCATAATCTTCCAATTTACCGAAAGATTAGTATCGTAGCTTGAGCCGTTCGCGTATGGCTCGTTCAGCTCCGTGTAGCCGGTAGGCGTGGATACGCCAATAGCGCGGTCAGCCGTCGAACCCGTACTGCAAGCCACAATGACGATATCTCCCGCAGCTGCCGATGAACCGGAACCGCCCGTAAGTCCGGTGAGAGACAATTCTTGACCTTGTGTTGTTGACCCAGTCCGTGAGACAGCGACTCCGCCGACGTAAGACAACGCCGCGTACGCTTTGGGAACTCCCGGCGGAAAACTAAAAATCTGCGGCCAGCCGGAAAAAATCCATCCCAAGACAATCAAAAAAATAAGAAAAAACTTTCCTATTTTCACATAATTATTTTTTAAAAAAAGAAAAAATGACATATTTCTCGCTCAATACCTTGCTGACTAGATTATAGCACTCTCTCGGCAAAAAACGAATAAAAAGTAGATAACAAAATAACAAGACATAAAAAATAAAACACATAAAATAAAATAACCTATAAGAGCGATCGCTCTTATGGGTTTTATAACAAGGACATCAAAGAATAAAGACCTTAGAAGACGCTAAAAGCCCCGATTTATAACAGTGACTGCTGTTATGGGTTTTACGACAAGGACACTAAAAAAATATTAAAATATTAGAAGATGCCCAGAATCATGACCTATAAAAGCGATCGCTTTTATAGGTCATGATTTAAAACCAAACACAGACAACAGTAAACTAGCGCAAATTAAATCTATGTTTTAAGTCCAAATCAACATCAGTCTCCTTAACAAGGATAAACCTAACATAAGGCCTTAATTCAAAAACTTCTACTAAAAAATCAATCTCGTTTTTACAATCATAAGGGTAAATAAAAACACTCTTTTGCAAGGGACAAAATCCTAATTGTTTGAACTTATCCACTAAAGCATCCCTCCCCTGTTTAAATCTTTCAGGAATATCAAAAATAACCATTCTCCACAAATTATCCCACTTGGCCGGTTTTTTTATTTTTATCTTGTCTAGGTCATATTGTAGAGTCCTATGCTTCCCGCTATCACTCAAAACTAATTTAACCGTTCCGTCCTCATTCTCTTGATAACCAATCAATTTTGATTGATAGAGCGACCTGATCGCCCTACACAAAGCTTGATAATTAATTTTCTCCCACTCCCGGCGGGCTAATTTGATAATTTGAAAGTATCTATCGGGTCTCTGGGTCAATGATAACGCCAGTCCTGTTCCAAGGAGAATCAAAATCTTTTTTCCCAGTGGTCCCACTCTTAATCTTTTCATCGCTCCATTATAACAGGAGAAAAGAAGAAGTTCCACCCATAACAGCGATCGCTGTTATGGGTGAAGCCAACGATAAAAACAACAAAAAGAAAGAATAAAGACGGGTATATTAATCAACTTTCCTCTTTTGGCGATAAATCCGCTTGGAACTTTGAGTGAGAGCAAAAACTGTCAGAACCATAATATAGACCGAGACAATCTCTGAAGAAATCTTATAATCTTTTCCCAAAACCCAGGAAGCTGAAAGCAATGCCAGCAAAAGAACGCTCCAAATAATTACAAAGATTTCTCCGGGATGATTTTTTGATTTGTAGATATTCTGCCAACGGCTAAATTCTTTGGTACCGACGAAAATACTTAAAATTGCTCCATAGACCACAGAGAAGGGAGTAAGCAGATAAGAAAATCTACCCTGATAAATAAAATCAGAAACCAAAAGGACTAAAAAGATGAGAGTCCAGATATGGGTCAAATATCTCCAAAATATATCCGAAAAGAATTTTCCGTTGTTATTCATAAAAATTAGAATGTATCATATTACAAAGAAGAAACTATTTCAAATATTGACAAGTTAACAGGTAGGGTGCTATAAAGTAAGAAGCAGACTAGACAGCTACCTTCCATATAAGTGGGGGGAGGAAAGTCCGGACTCCCATTTCCGACTTTGTCGGAATAAACGTATCCGCTAACAGCGGACTGCCGGAAGGCAAGAGGTGCGAACAGAGACGTCCCGATTTGAAAAAATCGAGGATGCCGAGCATACAGTTTGCTGTGTGCTTGGCGAGCTTTCGAAATAACTTGGGGTCTTACTCAGAACGCAAGTTCAAGGGTTTACCCTGAGCGAAGTCGAAGGGTGAAACGGCTAAATCCTTGCGGGGTGCAAGACCGTATCCCGCTCTGTTTACAGGGCGGGGTGAGTCGCTTGAACTCAAGAGCAATCGAGGGTCCAGATAAATTACTGTCATCCGCCAAGCGGCGGAACAGAATCCGGCTTATAGGTTTGCTAATAAATATCAAAAAACTCTCCGGTAAGGGGAGTTTTTTGTTTAAAACAATTTAGATATTTCCTTTTTATCCAGCTCCTCATTAACCAAGCTATCAGCCACTTTATTTTCTTCCCGAGAGATGTGTTTGAAAACAATCTCTCCAAAATCCTGTCGCAGATTCCAGATTTCTATAAAAAAAGGCCAGAATTCTTCCTCTTTTATTTTAAACTTGCCGTTAAGCTGGCTGACAATCAGCTGGCTGTCTGACCTGATTTCAATAATCGCTTTTTTTGTCTCCTTCTTCCCTACCAACTGTTTCGCTTTTTTAAGGGTAAAAAGAATAGCTTTATATTCAGCTTCGTTGTTGGTCGCCTTCCCAAGATGCTGGGAATATTTTTTATTTAAATCTTTAAAATAAACTCCGATAGCGGATGGCCCGGGATTTCCCCGAGAACCCCCATCGGTGTAGATTACAACTTTGTTAGACATGATTCTAATATGCTAATCCACTAATTGCTAATAAATTCCATTCGCAATTCGCTATATTGGCATTACATTCGCAGATTGGCATCAAATC
>MGIN01000011.1:5503-6436 GCA_001793775.1 Candidatus Wolfebacteria bacterium GWA1_42_9 | reverse complement strand
TTTTTGTGTCCTCCGCCACCATATTTAACAGCGATTTTAGAAACATCCACTTTCCCCTGAGCTCTTAAAGAAACATGAATCCCGTCATTTTCTTTGTACCAAACAATTCCCATCGGAAATCCTTTCTTAACAATGGCATTCCCGATATCCGATGCTAGAAGATGAGGAGCATTGACCGCCAGGGACTTTTTTCCTTCAAAAACAACCCTATCCCCTTTTTCAACCAAAACATCAACGATCATTTTAATATACTCAAGAATCGCCTCCCCTTTTTTAACGTACTCTAAAAATTTTCTTCTATTTTCAAAATCCCTAGCTAATTTATCCCAGATTTCGAATTTATAAGGCAGAACATCAGCCGCCAAAATAGCTTCCTTGGATTTCCACAGCTTAAACTTCCACAAATCATTGTCCTCAACGTAATTCAATAACTTGGGAATTTTTTTCTCTGGGTGAAAATACTTCCAGGAAAGAACGGCACCGGAATTATCAGTTCCGTAAACCCAACCCTTAGTACCTTCAACAAAATCTCTCCGGCTCACATGATGGTCAATGACAACTACTCTCTTGTTTCGAGAGATGATTTTCTTCATCAAACCCTTGTCATAACAAAAATCAACCAAGAATATCTCTTTATTAGTTAAACCTTTGGGAGAATCTTTTTCATAGCTAACCGGGATATACTCAGCTTTCTTGCCAAATCTTTTCCAAGCCGCCCAGGCTGCTCCAAACCCGTCCCAGCAGTCGGCATGATATAAAACAACAACATCCTTCATGATTCTAATATGCTAATTTTATGCTAATCCACTAATTGCTAATAAGATTAATCATTAACTGAAGAATTCAATATTCTTTTCGGCTTTAAATATTTGTCGCGAAAATTAACTAGAACCCCTAACCTCTTATTAAAAGCGCCAAGATAACGTCTAACCT
>MGIN01000011.1:0-5492 GCA_001793775.1 Candidatus Wolfebacteria bacterium GWA1_42_9 | reverse complement strand
TCTTTAGATGTAATTCTTTTCGATTTTATTTTAAGAATGATCTTATTCTCCACAATAAAATTAATCTTGTTTCTTCCTGATTTCTCACCAACAAAAGATTCCGGAATGATTTTTTCCCTTTCATAGATTATTCCAAGATTCTTAAATTTTTCTTCTACACGGTCAGCGTATTGATTCTCATTTCTAAACCTACCTAATTCATTATGTACAGAGAATAAAACTCCATTAATTCTATAGGATAAATCAGGGTACACTAATTTAGAATAGTCGCTTGTCATATATTCGCAATTCGCTATATCGGCATTACATTCGCATATTGGAATCATCTAGCGCTTGGAGCGCTGGCAATTTCCTGCCGGCTAAATATTCCAACATCGCTCCCCCGCCAGTGGACAGAAACACAGACGCAGATTTACGCTGATTTCTACGCAGATTATCGCTGATATATCTGCGTTTATCTGCGTTCTGGTCTGCGTCCATCCGCGCTACCTTTCTGAAGGCAGTCGTTGTTTCTCCCCCGCCGATAACGGCAAAACATTTTGATTTCAGTATTGTTTTGGCTATTTCAAAAGTTCCTTTGGCAAACTTCTTATCTTCAAAATGCCCCATTGGCCCACCCCAGACAATCGTTCCGGCTTTTTTTATCAAACGAGAGTATTCATCCGTTGTTTTTGGCCCGATATCCAAAATAGCGCCGCTTTTAATAACCACATCAGAGGGCAGAATTATTTTATTTTTAAACCGGTTATATATATTTTGAGAAGCTATTTTCCTATCTACCAAAGAATTACCCACCGGAATATTTTGGGAAAAGAGAAATGTGTTGGCCACTCCCCCTCCGCAGAGAATGTGTTTTGTTTTTGGATATAGATTCTCAATCACTCCCGCTTTATCAGAAACCTTGGCTCCGCCCAGAACAAGGACCAATGGTTTCTTATAATTTTTCAGAACATGGTTAAGAGAAACCAATTCCTTCTCCAGTCCAATCCCGGCATATGAAGGAAGAAATCGGGTAATCGCGCAAAGAGATGTCTGCTGGCGATGGCTCATAGAAAAGGCATCGTTAACATAAAAATCTCCCAAAGACGCCAATAAATGGGCAAAAGGTATGGAATTTTTGTTTTCCTCCCCGTAAAAACGGAGATTTTCCAATACCACTATTCTTCTCTTTGATTGATTAACCTTTCTCTCCCAATTTTTTGGATTCAAATCGTCAACAAAATCGATGGATTGTCTCAGTTTTCGGGAAAGTTCTCTTGTGACCGGACGCAAGCTATAGGAGCGCCGATAAAATTTATCCCGTTGAACTTTACCGATGTCGAGCTGCCCTTTGTAAGATAAAATAACCACCCGACAACCTATTTTCAGGAGAAATCTAGTTGACTCAGCCGCTCTTTCCAAACGAAGAGAATCCTTCAGCTCGTTTTTTTCAATATTTAAATCAAGCCGCAAGAGACATGTTTTTCCCTTTATTTTTTCCTTTTTAACTTCACGCAAGAATTTCATAAAAATATTTTATCCTGTTGGCAAAAAGTGATAGAATACAAAAGAAATGCGGGATTAGTACAGTGGCAGTACGCGACCTTCCCAAGGTTGAGGCGCGGGTTCGATTCCCGTATCCCGCTCATTGAAATTTTATTCCCTCTCCCGTCCATTCAATGTCGGAAAGGAGAATTATCACCTCAGCTTTTTTTCTCTGCTCTATCAGCCAGTTTATCAGATTTTTTCCCTCTAAACGAAGGCGCCCGTCCAATATCTGATTTTTAGCCTGAACTTCCAGAAAATAATGGCGTACTTCTTTTTCCGGAAGACGGATTAAATCCAGAAGAAGTTGGCGAGTTTCTTCCTCGGACAACATTTGAGAAACCTGCTGATTGATTTTATTCTTCAGCTCGGACGATTTCATCTCCGACTGAAGTTTCCGGTCAATAAAGACTTCATCAATCAATCCCTCCAGAGAAATTTTCTTCGAGTCTTCTTTTAAATCCTCCTTGTCCGAATCGCTCTTGGAGTAATTGACAAAGTAATTGTAGGCCAAATCAGTCGCTTTGCGGTATTCAAAAGCAAACACGGGACTGCCGTTAACAAAAGCCACCGGCCACCAACCGAAAGTAAAGACAATCAAAATTAAAATCAAAACAACGACCACCCAAAAGATAAACCGGATAGTTGTTTTGCTTTTTAGAAAATCAGCCAATTTAGATAACATATGTTCATTTCGCCTTAGGCGAAATCGCGGATTCACCCTCCAAAATTTTATTTAATAAAACTTAGGAGGGTAAATACAGATTAAAACGCTGATTTACGCTGATAATTTATTATATCACTTGGGGATAATAATAATCATTTTTTCTCCCGCTCTTTTGTAGTTAAATTTTTCCCTTAATTTCTTCTCCAAATTTTGAGGATTAAGATAGTAAGCAATATCTCTTTCAACCGCCTGATTTTCATCGCCCAGACTCACGATCTGAGCGGACAATCCGTTATAACCGGAAGATAATTTTCTGACTTCTTTAATCCAAACAAAAACCCCCGCCAGTAAAATAAAGACGGCCACCGCCAAAATAACTATCAACACTAATCTCTTGGTATTGGCGATCATATGAAATCATTATATAGGAACAACCGCCGCTAGCCAACTACTTTGACAGAAGTTTCTTAAAATCTTCCGGAGAAATTCTCACCCGGGCCAAAGACAGAAGTTTTTTCTTCCCTCTTTGCTGCTTTTTCCAAAGTTTCATTTTTCTGGTTCTGTCTCCCCCATAAAGATATCCGGTAACGTCTTTTTTTAAAGCCGGAATATTTTCCCGAGCGATAATTCTTCCCAAAGCCCTCGCCTGGACCGCCTGAACAAATTGTTGGCGGGGAAGAGTTTCTTTGAGGCGAAGAATTATTTTCCTGCTCTCTCTTTCAATGTTTTTCTTGGGAAGAATTCGGGAGAGCCCAGGGACTATCTCCCCAGCCACCAAAACATCTATCTTCGCCAAATCTGATTTCTGATATCCGTCTTCTTCATAACTGAAAGAAGCGAATCCTCCGGAGATTGATTTTAGTCGGTCGTCAAAATCGGAAATCAGTTCGGCTAGAGGCATCCGGGTCTTAACAATTATTTTTTCCGACAGCTGCTCCGAAAAAATATCCTGCCAGCGGAAATCTTCTTTGAGCTTGAGAACGGTCCCTAACAGGTGCCTCGGAGAAATAATCTCCACCTTTATCATCGGCTCCCAGATTCCATCAAATTCGTCGGGTAAATCCCCGGGATTTTTAACAACAAAATATTTGCCGTTAGAATCCTCTTCCGATTCAAGAGAAATGTGTTTTTTGTGAGATTCCGATATTTTAATCCGATAAGCCACCGAGGGGAAAGAAGTGATAGTTTTTATCCCAAACTCCTTTTCCAGCCGCTGAAGAATAATTTCAAAATGAAGTTTTCCCAAAAAACCACCCTTAAATCCTCTTCCCAAAACCTCATTTAAGTCCGGCTCAAAGGTAAAAGAAGAGTCGTTAAGTTTTAGACGCTCCAGGGATTTTTTTAAATCATCGTATTCATCGGGATTGTCCGGATAAAAAGAAACGAAAACTACTGGTTTGGGCTCTTTGTAGCCCGGCAACGCCAACTGAGGCACAGACAGTGACCGACTGGACACTGACAGCAACTGACTGTCGTCCGTAACTGTCTGTGTTTTGTCTGTGTTTATCCGTGGTCTCGCTTTTAGCGAAATAATCGTGTCGCCGATTTTGATTTTGTGGGGATCCCTGATGCCGGTTACCAGATAACCGATTTCTCCTTCCGCCAATTTCTTTCCCGCCACCAGTGAAGGAGAGAAGTAACCGACTTCCTTAACTCTAAATTTTTCCCTGGCCGCTATCAGAAAAACATCTTCTAGTTGAGTGAATTCGCCGTCAAAAACCCTGACGCTGGCAATAATGCCTTTGTGGTCATCGTAAAAAGAATCAAAAATCAACGCTCTTGAAAACACAGACAGTTGCCGACTAGACACGGACAGTTGCTGACTTTTTTCCAAATAAGCTTGTGGCGAAGGGACACGGGCTACTATATCATTTAAAAGCTCTCTGACTCCTTGACCGGTTTTGCCTGAAATCTTATGTATTTCTTCCGGGCTACAGTCGATTAAATACGCCAAATCCTCAATAACACTATCTAACCTACTACTCTCCGCCCCTGTCTGCGCTATGTCCGATACTGTCCGTGTTATGTCCGTCTCTGTCCGTGTCTGTTGAAATAGATCCACTTTATTAACCGCCCCGATAATTTTTAGACCGGATTTTTTCGCAGCATAAAAACTGGACAAGGTTTGGGCTTGAATCCCCTGAGTGCCGTCAACCAACAAAATCGCTCCTTCCACCGCCTCAAGCGCTCTGGAAACCTCATATCCAAAATCAGGATGCCCGGGAGTGTCAATCAAGTTCAGAATGTATTCTGAACTTGACGACTCACGACTTACGACTGACGACTTTTGATTTACTGCTTCTGGTCGTTGGTCGTTGGTCGTTAGTTTGTACGTCATCCTCACTGGAGCCATCTTTATGGTGATTCCTCTTTCTCTTTCCAACTCCAACTGATCCAAATATTGAGCTTTCATCTGACGCTTCTCTATTGTTCCCGTAATTTCAAGAAACCGATCCGCCAGAGTGCTTTTGCCATGATCTATATGTGCAATGATACAAAAATTTCTTATGTTCGCCATAGTTTTCGGTTATAATGGAGTATAATAGAAAAAACCCAATCTTCCAATGAAAATCATCGGGGAAAGAAAAATTATTACCGCAGCTATTTTGACGACAGATTTATGAAAGTACGAAAAATTCCTATCAGCATTAATCCGCTTTACCCTCCCAAATTTTGTCTGACAAAAATTAGGAGGGTAAAGTTATCCACATCCCCTAACAATTTTTACTATTCTTCGCTATAATAAACACAAGTATTTACCCTCCCAAGTTTTATCTGATAAAATTTATGAGGGTAAATCGGCGGTAATCGATTTTTCAAAAATATGTTTAAAAATCTACACAATGAGAAGGGTTTTTCTCTGATGGAGCTTTTGGTCTATATGGGAATTTTAGGCATCGCCGCCGGCTTGGTCACCGGCATCCTTACCAGCGTTACCAAAACCCAGATAGAAGAATCGATCCAGACCGAGATTTCCGGACAGCTCAATTTTACGATGCAAACTATCCAGAGGTTGGTTAAGAATTCCAGCTTAGTTGATGCCGACGCTGGAACTGCTTCTTCCACTCTTCTTCTTAAAATGAAAGATGTGCAAGATATCGCAGATGGAAGCACAAACTACTATACAAAAATATATCTTTCCAATGGAAGAATTTATGTGGAAGAGCAACCCAATTCCCCCCAGAGCATCACCAGCGACAAAGTGACAGTTGACTCTCTGGAGTTCAAAAAACTAACCCAGTATCCGGGAAAAGACATCGTCCAAATTGATTTGGCGATGTCAGGAGTAACCCAAGTGGAG
>MGIN01000010.1:24466-30162 GCA_001793775.1 Candidatus Wolfebacteria bacterium GWA1_42_9 | reverse complement strand
CTCCGGTCTTTAGCGCCAAAGATATGGTCAATTTAGGGATTCAGGAATTTTACATTAAAATGATTATTAACGGCGAGGCCTACGATCCTTTTTCCGCCCAAACTCTAAAAGTTCTTCCTCCCACCCATCCTTCTTATAAAACGGAGATTGTGGAACATTCCAGATCCAAATACGCTATTCCCGCCGGCGCCGCTAAAAAACTAATCGAAGAAGAGGAATCTTCCATTATCCGGAGTGCTCAGGAAAAAGCCATCATTGAAGGCGGCAAGAAAGCTGGGGAAGCAGGCGCCGGAGAAGAAAAGAATGCCGAACCAATGGTGTGATCTCTACTAATTACGAATTAGTACGAATATACTAATATTTGTGTATTGGTAAAAATTAGTAGCTTGTAGAGAGATACAAAGGTCGCCCAGTATTACAATGTAAAAAATATGGTTCTTATCTACACCACTTGTCGGGACGAGGAGGAAGCCAAAAAAATCAGTTCTCTCTTGGTGGAAAAGCATCTGGCGGCTTGCGTGGATATGTGGCCGGTCAGCTCCTGTTACCGGTGGGAAGGGGCAATTCGGTGCGAGAACGAATATGAATTGCTGGTTAAGACCAGCGAGTCCAAACTCCAGGATATTGAAGATATGATTGCTGCCAACCATTCCTATTCGGTGCCTTTCATCGGAGCGGTGGATGTCAGGAGAATCAACCGCCCCTACAAAGAGTGGATGGTTCAGATGGTGGAGTGACAGATAGAGAAAGGGTTTAGGGTGTAGGGGATCAGGAAAGAAAAATCCCCGAGTTGTGGTTTTTTGAATAGCTATGAGCGAGGAGTCGCGAAGTTGCCAAAACTGTAAACAAAACTTCACTATCGAGAGTGAAGATTTTGATTTTTATAAAAAAATAGATGTTCCGCCTCCCACTTGGTGTCCGGAGTGCCGGATGGTAAGGAGGTTTTTATATAGAAATCATCGTGTCCTTTATAAAAGAAGAGATGACCTTACTGGCAACTTAATTTTTTCAATGTATTCGCAGGAAGTACCTATTAAAGTGTGGGATCGAAATAGTTGGTGGTCAGATAAATTGGAAGCATTGGAATATGGGGGAAAATATGATTGGAGTAGATCGTTTTTCGTTCAACTAAAGGAGTTAATGAGCAGGGTTCCTTGGCCCAGTCGGAATGTCAAAGACATTGTTAGAAGTAATTATTCAAATAATGCAGCGAACCTTAAGGAATGTTATCTAGTCTTTAGTGCTGCACAAGTGGAAAACTCTGCCTATTCCAGTGACTTGGTAGAATCAAGTCATTGTTTCGATAGTGAACACGTAGGAAAATGTGAAATTTCTTATTTTAGTTTTCAGAATACTAAATGTTTTAAATCATTTTTTTCTCAACAGTGTGAGGAATCTCAGTATATTTGGTTTTGTCGAGATTGCGTGGGAGTAAGTAATTGTTTTGGGTGTGTTGGATTACATAATAAATCGTACTGTATTTTTAATCAACCCTACTCGAAGGAAGAATATTCTGCTAAATTAGAAAGATTTAATCTTGGGTCATATAAAAATCTTATTGATGTTGTTGAAGAAGTAACGGACTATCATCAAAATTTTCCAGTAAAATACATGAACGGAAGACACAATGTTGATGTTAGTGGTGATCTGATTAATAATTCAAAAAGTGTCAAGAATTCCTTTTGGATTTATGAGGGAGAGAACCTAAGACATTGCCAGAATATAGACGTCGCTGGAGGAAAAGACTCCTACGATTATTTTCTTTTTGGTGGGAATAGTGAGCTAATCTATGACAGTTTAATTTGTGGCTACAATTCTTCCAGAATAAGGTTTTCATCTACTTGTTGGCCAAACTCTACTGATATAACTTATTCCATACTCTGTCCTTCCTCCTCCCATCTTTTCGCCTGCGTCGGTCTTAGAAACAAACAATACTGCATCCTCAACAAGCAGTACACCAAGGAAGAATATGAGGAATTGGTACCTAGAATAATCAAGCACATGAATGAGATGCCATACGTAGACAGCAAAGGCAGAGTCTATAAGTATGGAGAATTCTTCCCTCCGGAACTCTCTCCCTTCTCATACAATGAGACCATCGCCCAGGAATACTTCCCCCTGACCAAGGAAGAGGCCCTCAAACAGGGATACAGATGGAAAGACCCTGAACCTAGGAACTACACCATAGATATCAGATCAGAAGACCTTCCTGACCATATCAAGGATGTCAAAGATGATATCCTCGGGAAAGTCATAGAATGCAAAAATAACTCCGACGCTCGCTGGAAGGGACGAGGTCGGAGCCCCGACCAAGATGCGTCGGGGTGTACTGAGGCCTTCAAGATTATTGAACCTGAACTCCAATTCTATCGGACTATGAATCTTCCCTTACCCAGACTCTGCCCTAACTGCCGTCATTACCAGAGACTGAAACAGAGGAATCCTCTCAAACTCTGGCATAGACAGTGCCAATGTCAGGGGAAGACATCAGAGAATAAGAAATATACCAACACCATCCAACATCAACACGGAGACAATCCCTGTCCCAATGAATTCCAGACGAGTTATGCACCAGAACGTCCCGAGATAGTATATTGTGAACAGTGCTACAATGCAGAGGTAGTATAACCAACAGAGTCGCAGTCCCGTAGTGAACCGGAGGTTCTACTACTGGGATAAGACATCCTATGCTCCGGAGAGGCCAGAGATTGTCTATTGTGAAAATTGCTACAATAGTGAAGTTGCGTAGGGCAATTTTCATCCTGAGCCTGTCGAAGGGCGAAAGTTGCTATAATGCGGAAGTGGTTTAAATTATGCTTGATTACTACCAAACCCAAAAAGACGAGGAAAGAACCAGAAAAAAGAGAAAATTCCGCCTGTTTTTCACAGGAATTTTTTTAGTTTTGGTTATTGTGGGCATATTTCTGATTTGCAAAACAGCCGTTTTCCAAATTAAAGACATTGAAATTCAAGGAAATCAACTGGTGGAAAACGAATCTATTTTGGAAATAATTAATAAAGAACTGGGCGAACTTTCCTGGCCGCTTAATTGGATATTTGTCAAAGACAGTTCAATTTTTTTGACCTTAAAAAGAGAAGAAATTCTCCAGAAAATAGAGAATGATAACCCGCCGATGGAAACTATCAATCTGAAAATCGACTATTTTAAGAAAAAGGTAAGCATTTCTCTTGTCGAGAGAGAGAAGTTTGCTCTTTGGTGCCAGGAGAGCGTTGCTTGTTGGTGGTTTGATAAAGAAGGAGTTGTCTTTATAGAGGGTCCCGCCACCGAAGGGGAGCTGATCCCCAAAATTGTAGATTATTCCGGAATTGAAATTGCCGAGGGGAAAAGCATTGTCGCCGATAAAGAATATGTCAGAAACATCGTCCTGATATTTGATTTCTTGGAAAAAACAGAAATATCCGCGAGAACTTTGGAATTAAGAGATCTAACATTGGCTGAAATGACTACCGTTTCCGATAATTTTCCCAAAATATATTTTAGTTTGAGGCACTCTCCATTTTTTGCTTCTGAGGCAATTAGCCAGATAAAAGACAAGCTTTCAAAAATAGAATATATAGACCTGACGGTGGAGAACAGGGTGTACTATAAAGAAAAATGAGCTGCGCAGCTCATTTTTCTTTAATGTCAAATATCTAATTTCTGATACTTAGTGAAATTTAGAAATGCTTAATCGAGAATTTTCGTCATTTCATTGGAAATTGGTAATTGCCTGCCTGCCGGTAGACACGGGAAATTAGAAATTTTTCATCTATCGCAGCCGGTAGATGAAGATAGACGTTCCCACTCTGGCATAGGGCTGGTCATAACTGCTTAGCCAGCTGTATTCGTCTTCCGGTTTTCTTTCAAAGTTTTTGGTTCGGGCGGTGGCTGATTGGAGAGTGTTTACAGAAACTGCTAGCCAGTCGATATTGCTGTCGGCTGGGTTTCCCCGAGACGACCGCCAGCCTTCCGCTTTTTCTCCAAGATAATATTTAATGTCACCGCCGCCAAAATAATCGACGGCGATTTTTTCTACCTGCCTGCCGGCAGGCAGGTTTTGTTCCACCCATTTTTTCAGGCGGATTAAATCCTGTCCCCAGTCGTAGTTGGAGTCGGTTACAGAACGGTAGCCGTATCTGACTCCGCCACCGATTTCGTTAAAGTAGGAAAGAAAGTAGGGAGAAGCCGACATGGTTTCTATAAAAACCCAGATGAGCATCAACAAGAGAAATAGCACTTTCAAATGTTTAGATGTAATTTTTCTAACGGTTACGGACCAGCCAATCTCCCTTCCCAGCCGGCTATCCAGCCATTTTTTAAAAGAACCGGTTGTCAAGATATAAATAAAAGGAATGGTCGGCAGGATGTGACGAAAACCGATGTTTAAAGGACTTTTAACGCTGTAAAGCCAGTAGAAAATAACCATCGCCAGCATGGAAAATTCGGCAAAATTAAGAGTCAGATAGTTTTTCAAAGAAGACGACTGGCGGTATTTTCTGATAAAAATTCTTCCCAGTCCGGCTAAAAAACCGACAAAAACAAGGATTAATGCCGGTAGGCTTTCTTTTAGAAGAAAAACAGCGGGAAAGTAATTCCACCAGCCCCCGCCGCTGACTTCACCCAGAAAATAAGCGGTATTGCCTCCGGCCGATCTTTGCATAACCATCAACACTCCCAGAAAATAATGCCCCAGACCTCTTAGTATCGGCACGCCCGCCATCCAAATATCCAAATTAGCCAGACATCTTGGAGATAAGGAAGAAAGACGACAACTGTTCCCTTCCGGGTCGGGTCCTCCGGCAAAAGAATTTAAAGTGGATTCAGTGTCCAATTTTTGTTTTTCAATGGGATAGTTGATGGTAAAAATAAAATAAGCCAGCCAGACGATAAGATAGCCGATTGCCAGAATTATCAGGAAGGATTTCAAAAAGTCCCAAAAGAGAAGAAGAGAATTTCTGGAAAGGAAAGAAAAACCTCTTTCTTTGGAAGAAATCAGCCACCAGATAACCAAAAGCAGGATGTAAATGGGAATCAAAAGGACGAGTGAGAATTTCATTAACTGGGCCAGTCCGAAAAAGATTCCCGCCCAAATCGTATTTTTCTTGGAGGGATTTGTCAGCTGCTTAACAAAAAAATAAAGGCCGATGAAAAAACCGAGAGCCGCTCCCACATCGGTTGTCAGGTAATGCCCGTGAGCCAGAAAATGGGGAGAAAAAGCCACCAAAAAAGTCGGTATCAGCGCCCACCACCTTCCCAAAAGTTCTTTGGACCACCAATAGACAAAAATTATAAGAATCAGGGTCAGGATGATGGGAAAGATTCTTGACCAAAAAATTATTTCATCGGCTCTCTGACCGTTGTTCCAATAAATAAACTGATTGCCCGCGCCCCACTGACCGTTAACTTCTTCTTTCCAAATTTTATTTTCCAGGGGAAAATTAAGGTCTTTAAATAGCAGGGGAATTGCCGCCAGGGCTTTGATTAAAGGAGGATGTTCCGGGTTGAGGCGGTAGTCAAGAAAGCGGGAATAGCTGTATCCGGCGGGGATGTGAGCCAGCTCATCCATGATGGCCGACTCCTGCAGGGAAGTTGAAAGCATTAAAAGAGATGAGCCGAGAAGCATTATTAAAACCAAAGACCAGGAGAAAAAGCCGAATATTTTGTCTTTAATGAAGAAGAAAATACGATTGAGCAT
>MGIN01000010.1:24199-24454 GCA_001793775.1 Candidatus Wolfebacteria bacterium GWA1_42_9 | reverse complement strand
TTTTAGAATTATTCGCCAACCTGTATAATTATAATATCGATGCCCAATATAATCCATAGACAAGACGGTAATTTTATGAACTTTTCCTCGTCAAACTACTTCTGGACCAATCATTCCCAGTATAAGATGAAGTTTTACGGCTTATCTCCAAGCCGTGTTCGAAGAGTGATTAAAAGCCCGCTAAGAACCGAAGAGGGGATAGCTGAAGGGACAATTGCCGTCATGCAGCCGGCTTCTTACAAAACCAAAGACGGG
>MGIN01000010.1:23927-24189 GCA_001793775.1 Candidatus Wolfebacteria bacterium GWA1_42_9 | reverse complement strand
GGAGTCAGGAGATTTGGGCGATGTACTGCCTGCCTGACAAACAACAAAAAAATAGTCAGCGTCAGTCAGCGTTAAGTCGGCGTGAGTCAGCGGTAAGAGTTATTTCCGCTTGGCGGTATCCGGGGAAGACTAAACCCGGACAAAAACTCCCCCAGGAAATTATACAGGAGATAGATGAGGCGCTTAACATTAATTAGCGACAAACAACAAACAACTGACAACAAACAACCGACAGTTGAATATAACCGTGGAAAATGGTATA
>MGIN01000010.1:23598-23905 GCA_001793775.1 Candidatus Wolfebacteria bacterium GWA1_42_9 | reverse complement strand
TAAGAACAAAATAGACGAGCTTTTGGAAAGAGGGGTGGCCGAAATTATTGATAAGGAAAACCTAAGAAAAAAACTTTCCGGGAAGAAGAAACTAAGAATCAAACTGGGGATTGATCCAACCAGCCCCAATCTCCATTTGGGAAGAGCGGTGGCTCTTTTAAAATTGAGAGATTTTCAGGAAATGGGGCATAAAGTCATTTTTATCATCGGTGATTTTACCGGTGTTATTGGGGATACTTCCGATAAAGAAAGCGAGCGTCCGATGCTGGATTCAAAAACCGTAAAAAGCAATCTCAAGAGTTACGTT
>MGIN01000010.1:13802-23587 GCA_001793775.1 Candidatus Wolfebacteria bacterium GWA1_42_9 | reverse complement strand
AAGAATTTTGGACATTAAGAAAGTTGAAATCCGCTACAACTCTCAATGGCTGGCTAAATTAAAGTATGAAGAAATTGCCCGACAGGCCAATGTTTTTTCTTTGTCCGATTTTATCGACAGGGAAAATATAAAAAGGCGTCTGGAGGCGGGCAAGCGAGTTTCTTTAAGAGAAGTCCTTTATCCTTTGATGCAGGGATACGACAGCGTGGCTGTCAGGGCTGATGTGGAATTGGGGGGCACCGACCAGAAATTTAATCTTCTGGCCGGAAGAGAAATTCAGAGGTACCACAACCAAAAGCCGCAAGATATTTTGATGGTTAATTTGATTGAAGGCACGGACGGCAGAAAAATGAGCTCCAGTTGGGGAAATGTTATCAATATCAACGATAAACCCAGCGATGTGTTCGGGAAAATAATGAGATTGGAGGACGGTCTGATTATCAAATACTTTATTCACTGCACACGTCTTCCTTTGAGTGATGTTTCTCGTTATGAAATTCAGTTAAAACAAGGAGCCAACCCCAGAAATATCAAGATGATTTTGGCTTATGAAATTACCAAGCTTTATTGTGGAGAAAAGGAAGCTCAGAAAGCAAACGACTATTTTATTTCGGCTTTCCAGAAAAAAGAAGTTCCCACCGGCATTAAATCTTTGAAGGTCAAAAGAGGGTCCGGTTATTTTGAAGCCCTGCTTGCCAGCGGCCAGTTTAAGAGCAAAAGCGAATTAACCCGTTTATTCGATCAGGGAGCGGTCAAGATGATAGAACCGCGCCTGAAAATCATCGGCCGGCAGGAAACGGCCTTCGCCAGCGTGATTAAGGTAGGGAAAAGAACTTTCTTCAAAATAGAGATAAAGTAGTATCAATCAGTTCATAAAGTCTAAAGTTTATAAAGTTTGTAAAGTATGAAACTCTCCATCGGGATTGTTGGACTTCCTAATGTAGGGAAGTCCACTCTTTTTAAACTGCTGACCAAAAACGAAGTTCATATTGCCAACTATCCTTTTGTTACCATTGATCCTAATATTGGAATCGTTCCTGTTCCCGATGAAAGGGTGGATATCTTGGAAAAATTAAGTCATTCGGCTAAAAAAATTCCCGCTATTGTTGAATTTTACGATATTGCCGGATTGGTCAAAGGGGCCAGTCAGGGACAGGGACTGGGAAACCAGTTTCTTTCCCATATTAGAGAGACGAATGCCATCGTCCATTTAGTCAGATGTTTTCAGCAAGCGGACATAATCCACGTGGAAAACAGCGTAGATCCGATAAGGGATATAGACACAATAAATTCGGAACTGGTGCTGAAAGATTTGGATACCATAAAAAAGCGCCTGGATAAACTGGAAGGAGAAGCCAGAACGGGAGATAAGAAAAAAATAAAAGAACTGGAATTAATTAAGAAATTGGAAGAAAGTCTTAATCAAGAAAAACCTCTCTATCTTTTGGACAAGGAAACTTTAGAAAATCCAGAGGTAAAAAGTTTAAACCTACTTACCGGGAAACCAGTCATTTTTCTTCTCAATGGAAAAGAAGAGGATGTCTCCCAAGAATTGAAGGATAAAATCAGCAATCTAAAATCATCTTACATAACGGCCGATCTGGGAGCCGAACCGGATTTAAGTCCGCTCATAAAAAGGGCCTACGAAGTTCTTAACTTGATAAGCTTTTTGACTACCGGAGAAGACGAAACTCGCGCCTGGACAATAATTAATGGCTGGAAGGCCCCTCAAGCTGCCGGTACCATTCATACCGACTTTGAAAACAAATTTATCCGGGCCGATGTTGTTTTCTGGAAAGACTTGGTTGACTCCGGCGGATGGGTTCAAGCTAAGCAGAAAGGATTAATCAGAACAGAAGGAAAAGAATACGTGATGAAAGACGGAGACGTCATCGTAGTAAAACATGGTTAATCAGACAGTACTCCCAACAATACTGTATATTTCCGAACGATCGTCTCTTAATGTCAGGTATTAGAAGAAGACCCAAACTGAAACTTTTATTCTGAATTTAGTTAATTGTCATCATTTCTCTCTTCCAAATAAAACACCAAAGCGTCGGTGGTATTGAGGTATTTTTCTTGTTCCTCGCTTACGTAGTAAATATTTCTTGCTTTTTGTTTTTCCGGTGTGAAAGTGTCTGTGAGAAACATGACCGTTTGAGCCGGCATGGGAACTCCCCGGACATCCACTCCGCCGGCATTGACCACTACATATTTTTTAATAGAATCGGAAATAATATTGATTTCTCTTCCTAAATCAGTATATTTCTGGGAGAAAGCGCTGGCAGTGTTTGGATTATTGGCCCAAAGAACGAAATAGGAGACAAAAGATTGGGCAATCATCGCCAGAAGAATAAAGCTTCCGAAAACAAAGACTATTCTCTTGTTTATTTTTTTTAAGAGGAATTCTACAAGATAGGCACCTCCCATGCCGGCTAAAATATAAACGGGAGGAATCATCAGAATTGACCGCAGAGCGTGGGGGATGCCTTCGTTAGAAATAACTACCGGCAGAAAAGCTACTGCAATCCAAGCTAAACATACTACAAATAAGAATTTAGTATACCGTGTACCGCCTGCCTGCCGGTAGGCAGGGTATACCGTATTTTGGTTTTCAGAGGAAGATTTTTTGAATAAAGAAATCAATCCCGAAATTGTTCCCAAAATGAAGAATATTCCCACCAACCAGAATAATTCAGGCGAACCGGAATAATTGTGTCTCCAGTTTCCGTCTCCTCTGATATTGAACATCGCCAACGTTTTTAAGACGTTCGTTCCCAAATCTTTTAGCGGGGTTTGCGAAGCGAAAATAGAGAGCTGTCCCGTTCTTCCCATAAAGTCCTGCGGGTTTTGCACAAAATAAGTGCCTAAGGGAGCAAAAGCAATTAAGGCGAATACGACAAATACCAAGAAACTAGCAAATATCTTTTTGAAATTGATCTCTGTTTTATTTATCCACCAGTAAAACAGGTAAATAAAAATAATCAGAAGGGGAGTGCCCCGGTAGGCGATGTAGGAATGCATACCGAGGCCGTACAATAATCCTGAAAGGATTATTAATATCCAACTAACGACTAACGACTTACGACTTTCTGGTTGTAGGTTGTAGGTTGTAAGTTGTAAGTTATTTCTGGCTTGGTTCAATGATTTAATTAAAAAGTAAAGTGCCCATGTCAGAAACATCGGGGCCATTATGGCCCGGAAACCGATGCGGGAGAAATTAATATGCCAAAAACTTATGGCGACGAAGAAGGAAGATAGAAAAGCGATAGTCGTATACCGTATTTCGCCTGCCTGCCGGTAGGCACGGTATACCGTATCTCGTGTGCCATTGCGGAGAACTTCTAAGACGAGAAAGTAAATACCCAAAACGGTTAAAACTCCGAAAATGGCGCTGACTGACCTTAGAACCCACGGCTCCCGAACTCCAAAAATCTTGAGAAAAAATGCCTGGATGTTAATAAAAAGCCCTTCCCGACCGTTGTTTTCCGGATAAAAAACTTTGTATCCGTCAGCTGGCGGAGCGGTAGAAATCGCTTCCAAAGCATTATTGCCGTTCATTGCCTCGTCCGGATAGAGCCCAGGCGGTACCGAATCTAAATTGTAAAAACGGAAGAAGATTGCTACAATAATTAAAACAGCGATTGGTAACAGTATCTTTAATTTCATAGAATTTTAATTACTTTATACTTTCTACTTTATACTTTTAACTAACAAATATATGGACTCTCCTCATAATATCAATTACGAACAAATTGCTCAAGAATACAAAGAGAGAAAGTCGTCTCCTGAGTTTGAACAGCTTTCTTCCAAAGAAATAATTTCCCGGATTATTAAGGAAAAAGCGGGTCAACCCCAGCAACAACTTTCTTCAGCTGCTCTTCGAACCGGCCAAACTGACAAATCTGCAGGAAACCTCGCTGCTTATGCCGCTTCCGCCGACGTTAATTCAAAAACTAAGGTGGAAAGATTGATAAAACTGACTTTGGAAAAAGGGCTTGCCTCCGGAGTCAACTTCGCCCAAAAAGAAGATCCTTATATTCTCGATCTTTACCATGATTCCCTGGCAGACAAAATGCTGGAGGAGATGAAGAGCAGAAAACTGATATAGTATTATTCTAATCTACAAATTTTATGCCAATGAATGCTAATTGCGAATAAATCTTATTAGCAATCCGTAGATTGGCATTACATTCGCATATTGGAATCATAAAGTTGATTATGGATAACTTTCTCATCACTGCCGCTGTCGTTTTCACCGTTGTTTTGGCACTGGCTGTTTTTATCTATGGAACAATTTCCTATCGGAGGGAAAGATTAAAAAAGTCGCTTAACCTGAAATTACTTCTAGTCAGATTACCCCAGCCGGAAACAAGTAAAGACAGATTGGGCGCTTCCGGATTTAAAGAAGAGATTAACCTTTCCGAACAGCTTTTTAGCATCTTTGCTTCGCTAAAAGACGGAGCCGTTTTTGAAGCGGCCGTTCATCATGTCGGAGAAGAAATCAATTTCTATCTGGCTGTGCCCGAAAAAGACGTTTCTTTTGTTAGTCGCCAGATAGAAGGGCTTTTCAAAGATGCCCAGATAGAATTGGCGGTGGAATATAATATTTTTCAACCAAAAGGAGCCAATGCCGGATTTTATTTAAAACAGGACAATCACTACGCTCTCATGCTCCGGACTTATCTGGAAAGCGAAGTGGATACTTTTTCTCCCATTCTGAGCGGCCTTTCCCGAATCAATGAAGTGGGGGAAGGAGCGGCCATTCAATTGATCATCAAACCCGCTCCCGATTCTTATAAGAAAACAATTTTTGGAATGATAAATCACCTGCGCAAAGGGGAAAGTTTCCAAAAAGTGGCCGCCAAAAATATGATAAATCTGAAAGAAATAGGCGGAGTAATTAATCCCCAGGAGAAAAAAGAAGGGCAACCGTCCATTGTTGATCAGGAGTCCATCAAAGCCCTAGAGAAAAAGGTTTCTAAACCGCTCTTGAAAATTAACTATCGGGTAGTGGCTTCTTCTATGAGCCAATACCAGACCGACAGTATTACTGAAGGCATTACCGGTTCTTTCTCCCAATTTGAGGCTCCTCTAAAGAATAAGATTAAGATTATCAAGGCCAAGAATTTCAAAAAATTCGCTTTCCAATTTTCTTTCCGGGAATTTGACGAGAGCCAATCGATGATTTTAAACACCGAAGAGTTGGCAGGAATTTTTCATCTTCCTTCTTCATCCACCATTTCTTCCCGGGTCAAGTGGCTTAAATCCAGAGAGGCAATGCCGCCGGCTAATCTTCCCGAAGAAGGAACAAAGATAGGAGAGAGTGTTTTTAACGGAATAGTTAAACCAGTTTATATCACTGAAGATGACCGCCGGAGGCATGTTTACATCGTCGGCCAGACGGGCACCGGAAAAACAGCCCTCATCACCAACATGGCTCTGGATGATATCCAAGAAGGCAAGGGGGTGGCAGTAATGGACCCTCACGGAGAGCTGGCTGAAAAACTCCTTTCTTTGATTCCACCGGAGAGAGCCGAGGATGTCATCTATTTTGACCCGGGTAACGTCAAAAAACCGGTTGGTTTAAATATGCTGGAATACGATTTTGACAAGCCCGAACAAAAGACTTTTATCGTCAACGAAATGCTCGGAATCTTTGATAAGCTTTACGACCTGAAAACCACCGGCGGGCCGATGTTTGAACAGTATATGAGAAACGCTCTTTTGCTCTTAATGGAAGATGCTCCCAATGAGCCGGCAACTTTAATGGAGATTCCCAGAATCTTTTCCGACGATGAGTTTCGGAGGAGAAAATTGGCCCGGATTGCCAACCCGATATTAATTGATTTCTGGACGAAAGAGGCCATTCGGGTGGGAGGAGAAGCATCTCTTTCCAATATGACGCCCTACATTACCTCTAAGTTCAACAACTTTATTGCCAACGACTATATGCGCCCGATTATCGGGCAGGTGAAATCTTCTTTCAATTTCCGGAAGGTGATGGACGAAGGAAAAATTCTTTTAATCAATCTGGCTAAAGGAAGAGTAGGGGAAATCAACGCCAATCTTTTGGGAATGATTATTGTCGGAAAGATTATGATGGCTGCTTTTTCCCGGATTGACATGCCTGACAAAGAAAGAAGGGATTTTAATCTTTACATTGACGAGTTTCAGAACTTTACCACCGATTCCATCGCCTCTATCTTGGCCGAAGCGAGAAAATTCCGTCTCAATTTGGTGGTTGCCAACCAATATATCAAGCAGCTGACCGAAAAAATCAGAGACGCGGTTTTTGGAAATGTCGGGTCTTTGATTACTTTCCGGGTGGGAGCCGATGACGCTGAATATCTGGTCAAACAATACGAGCCGGATTTTTCCCAGAATGATTTGATTAATCTGGACAATCTCAAGGCCTGTGTTAAAATCCTCATCCGCGGCCAGACAGCCAGGCCGTTTAACATTCGAACGCCGCTTTATCCGCCTTCCGATATTCGGGTGGCCGAAAGATTAAGAGAATTGTCTTTTTCCAAATATGGAGCCGAGAGACAAACGGTAGAAAGCAAAATATTGCAGCGCCTGCGCTCTTAAATAAAAAGTTCATAAAGTTTGTAATGTGCCAAGGTAGCCATGCCCTGTAGCGAAATTCTTATTTCTGCTACTGGAGTCAGCTGGCTCGCCCGCAACGCCACCTTAGCTCAGCTGGTAGAGCACATCTTTCGTAAAGATGGGGTCCCGAGTTCGAATCTCGGAGGTGGCTCAGAGTTAAAATAAATAATATGGACACGAATAAAAAACCGGGCGTAGGATTTGGAGTGATGATTTTAAATAAAGACGGTCAAATTCTATTGGGGAAAAGACACGATAATCCGGAGAAAGCGGATAGTGTTTTAAAAGGAGCGGGCACCTGGACAATGCCCGGAGGAAAGCTGCATTTTCAGGAAACATTTGAAGATGGAGCTCACAGAGAAATTTTGGAAGAAACGGGGATTGAGATTGATAAAAATAACCTACAACTGATAAGTATTACGAATAATATAGTTGAAGACGCTCATTTTGTGACACTCGGTTTTCTCTGTAAAGAATTCATCGGGGAAGCAAAAGTTCTGGAACCGGATGAGATAACGGAGTGGAAATGGTTTGGTTTGGAAAATTTACCGTCGCCATTATATTTTCCCAGTCAGCAAGTATTGGCGAATTTTAAAAGAAAAGTGATTTACTAACCCTTTTCTCCTAAACTCTTAGTTTTATGTTGCAAAAAGATTACCAACAAAAGTTAGAAGATCTAACGGTCCGCCTCCGCCAACTAGGAGGCTGGCTTTGACGCAGAGTCCAAGCAAAACCGGATAAAAGAAATAGAAGTCCTTTTGCAGGATTCCGATTTTTGGAAAGACAAAAGAAGCGCCGACGCCACTTTAAAAGAAATGGGCGAACTTCAGGCGCTGATTTCCGTTTTCCAAACCGTTCAGGAAAACCTTAGTCGCTTAAATGCCAATTCCGGAGAGATAGACGAAAAAACCATCGGCCAATCGGAGAAAATGATTCGCCAGCTGGAGATTAAAAGATTATTCTCGGGAAAGTGGGACAAGAACAACGCTGTCGTCTCCATCTATGCCGGCGCCGGGGGGCAAGATGCCGCCGACTGGGTGCATATGCTTTATCTGATGTATAAGGCCTATGCCCAGAAAAAAGAATGGAAGATAGATGTGATTGATTCTGCCGAAGAATCCAGTGAAGGAAGAACCGGCAGAGTTCCTTTAAAAAACATCACCTTTGAAATAAAAGGGGGTTATGCTTTCGGGTATCTGAAAAAAGAGAGCGGGGTTCATCGTCTGGTTCGGGTTTCTCCATTTTCGGCCCAGCAACTAAGACACACCTCTTTTGCCTTGGTGGAAGTTCTTCCGGAAATAGAAGGAAAATTGTTGGATATCAAAGAAAGGGATATTAAGGTGGAATTTTTCCGTTCTTCGGGTCCGGGCGGCCAGAACGTCAATAAAGTGGAGACGGCGGTGAGAATAGTCCACCTGCCCACGGGGCTGGTCTCGTCATCCCAGGTGGAGCGTTCCCAATCGCAAAACAGGGAAAAAGCACTGAGAATTCTTGAAGCTAAACTTCTTCGGTTAATGGAAAAAGAAAGGGTAGAGCAATTGGATAACCTAAAAACCAAGATTAAACCGGAGTGGGGAAGCCAAATCCGCTCTTATGTTTTAAATCCCTACAAATTGGTTAAAGACCACCGTACCGATTACGAAACGACCCAAGTGGAGAAGGTTTTGGAAGAAGGGGATTTGGATGGATTTATAGAGACGGAGCTTACCCGAAATGTCTAATATCTAATTTCCAATATCTAATGAAATGATAAATTTTTTAAATTATAAAATTTCATTGGGAATTAGTTATTAGTAATTGGAAATTTCAAATTATACTTGGTATAATTTGTCGATATGATTATCTTCCAGGGTGTTTCCAAATCCTACAAAAGTAACAGCCATACGGTAATTGCTTTGGACAATGTCAGCTTTAAAATCAACCCAAAGGAATTCGTTTCTTTAGTGGGTCGCTCGGGAGCCGGCAAGTCAACCATCATTAAACTTCTTATCGGGGAAGAAAGACCGACCAAGGGCCGGATTGTTTTTGGCTCCTGGGACGTCAATCGCCTCAAGCAAAACGAGCTTTATCGGATGAGAAGACATATCGGGACCGTTTTCCAGGATTTTAAACTTCTTCCCGATAAAACTGCCGCCGAAAACGTGGCTTTTGCCCTGGAAGCAGCCGGGAGACCGGAAGAGGAAATTGAAGAATTGGTGCCTAAGGTTTTAGAAATGGTAGGGATTCTTTCCAAGGCTAATCAGTTTCCCCGGGAGCTTTCCGGGGGAGAAAAACAAAGAGTAGCTATTGCCCGGGCGATGATAAACAACCCCGACGTAATTATTGCCGACGAGCCGACCGGAAATCTAGACCCGATTAACTCCAACGAAATTATCAAGCTTCTTTTAAAAATCAATGAATTGGGAACGACCGTCATTCTGGCCAGCCACAACAAAGATGTCGTCAACGGTGTCAACAAACGAGTGATCAGTTTGGAAGAAGGCCAGATTGTTAGGGATGAGGAGGAGGGGAAGTATATTCTGTTTTAGTCTAAAGTCCAAAGTCTAAAGTTGAAAGCTATAAGAATATGAGAAGATTTGAGGAAATAATAGCTTGGCAGAAATCAAAGGAATTAACGATAGACACGTATGATTCATTCAAAACCTGCAAAGATTTTTCATTTAAAGATCAAATTCAAAGAGCAGCGCTATCAATCTTAAATAATATAGCCGAGGGGTTTGAGAGAAATACAGATAAGGAATTGATTCACTTTTTGTACATAGCAAAAGGTTCTTGCGGAGAGGTTAGGTCGATGCTTTATATAGCTCTTGAACTAGGCTATCTGAATAAATCAAAATTTGATAAAATGTATAGCAAATCTGAAGAAATTTCTAAGATAATCTCTGGTTTTATAAGAAAAATTAAGTAGCTTTAGACTTTTAACTTTAGACTAATTCTATGATTACCACTCTTCTCCGCATTGTCAAATACGGTCTCCAAAACTTTTTCAGGAACATCTGGCTCTCCACCGCCACAATTGTGGTGATGGCAATGACCCTGATTGTTTTCGGAGGGTTGATTATGGGTAATGTTATCACCAACACCATCATTGCCAGTATTCAAGACAAAATTGATATCAGTGTCTATTTTAAAAACGAATCTCCGGAAGACGAGATTTTGAGAATTAAATCCACTTT
>MGIN01000010.1:6345-13764 GCA_001793775.1 Candidatus Wolfebacteria bacterium GWA1_42_9 | reverse complement strand
AGACGACCCGACTATCTCCCAGGCGATTGAACAGCTGAATGAGAACCCGCTTTTGGCTTCTTTAAACATTAAAGCCAGGGATTCGGAAGAATATCCAGTGATTGCCGGTTATCTGAACAACGACTCCATCAAACCCTTCGTGAACAAGGTTTCTTATAGTCAGAATGCCGCTGTTATTAACCGCCTCAATAAAATTCTTTCCATTTCCAGAAAAGGAGGGCTGGCACTGACGGCAATAATGACTCTGATTGCCATTTTAATTACCTTCAACACCGTTCGTTTGGCTATCTACTCCAGCCGGGAGAGTATCAACATCATGAGATTGGTGGGCGGTTCCAACTTTTTTATCAGAAGCCCATTTTTGGTGGAGGGGATGATTTACGGGGTGATTTCGGCCGTTATCAGCTTGCTGGTTATCACTCCCGTCGTTTATTTTGTCTCTCCCTACGCTAGTATCATGGTTCCCGAGCTGAATCTTTGGGGGGATTTTCTTTCCGGCCTGATTCCTCTTCTCTTCTATCAATTGCTTTTTGGAGTCGGGGTAGGATTGGTCTCCAGCTTCATTGCGATAGGGAAATATCTTAAGGATTAGCAACACGATGCCAATATGCGAATTATATGCTAATCTGGCGAATTGCGAATGGGATTTATTAGCAATTAGCATTATTGGCATAAGATTTGTAGATTAGCATCATAGCTTTATGGGTGGGTTATTTCTCTTCAACAAGCCCTTGGGCGTCAGCTCGGCGGGTTTTTTGAATAGATTGAAATCTGCCTTCGTTAAAACTACGGCGGACAAAGTCGGTCATGGAGGAACGCTGGACCCGTTTGCTTCCGGGCTTTTGGTTGTCGGCGTAGGCAGAGAATATACCAAACAACTCCACGATATTTTAAAAAATACAAATAAAAAATACTTGGCCAAGATTATTCTGGGAGCTGGGTCTTCCACCGACGATATTACGGGAGAGATCGTTAAAACTGAAATACGAAAATTTCCTTCCCGAAAAGAAATAGAAAAAACTGTCAAAGAGATTCAGAAAAGAAAAACTCAAATTCCTCCTAAATTCTCCGCTATTAAAATTAAAGGAAAGCCGGCTTATGAACTAAGTAGAAAGGGTATGGGGTTTAGTATGAAGGAAAAGGAGGTATCTCTTATCGACTATCGGATAATTTCGGTAAACGAATCAGAAAACGGCGCGGTATTGGAAGTTGAAATGAAAGTGTCAGCGGGGTTTTATGTCAGAAGTTTTGCCAGGGATTTGGGAGAAGTTCTTGGAACCGGTGGATATGTGGAAGAACTTATCAGAACGGGAATAGGGGAATTTGACCTGAAAAGAGCTTTGGAACCAGGGGATTTAGATCAGAAAATAGAGCTCTATTTTAAGGCTTCGGGGGATGTCCAAAGGGTCGGATTCCGTTATTTTGCCTCAAAAATAGCCCTAGAATTGGCTATAACGGGCTTTACCCGCAATCTAGTCCCAAGCTCTGTTGAGGTGGTGGGGCAGGGTAAATTGGCCATTTTGGAGCGATTTTTGGATGTTCTTAAGAAAGGCCCAGACACCGCTAAAATGGACACTTTTTCGGCATATTTCAGGAAGCCGGAGGTGGAATTTAACAGCTTTACGGTCTCGGAATAATTTGTTAAATGCAAATTTTTGTAATACAATAAAAACGGTACAGAAAGGGAGGGGAACATGCGCAGAGGAACAGTAACAGTCAAGAGGGCGTCTCGGTTCATTGCCTGGCTGGATTGCTCCTTTCCAGACAATCCTCAGTCGGTGGTAGGCATCCTTGAGAACATCGAGAAAACTCATTACTTCTCGGCGGATGCTCTCTTGATGATTGAGAGAAAGCTGGAGGAGCTAAGGCGGCAGGTGACTGCCAGCCGCATCATCCAGGATGTTCCCAAACGTTTCGTCAGTACGCCCACGGACTGACCCGCGAACAGCACAATTTCCAAGCAGACCGGGGGAGACGCATGTCTCCCCCAAAAACACTCTTTAATTGGTATTGACTTTTTATCTGCTTTTGTGGTATTGTCGGAAGTGATAGTATATGGTATTTAGCAGTTAGTATTTAGTTTTTTATTGGTATATTAGTAGAGGGTTCGCCTGCCCCGTAGTAAGCTTTGCTTTACTACTGGGGTAATTAGTAGAGAATATCATGAAGAAAACAGCTGTTATCATTTCAATCATCGGACTGGTTTTGGTCGGCTCTTTTGGAGCGCGGCTGGCTTTTTCACAAATCTACACCGCTCCCACCGTTCAAACTTACGGAGCGACGAACATTTTCAACAACGCCGCTACCTTTAACGGCTATGTTAACTCCAACGGCTACCAGACGACTTATTACTTTGAATACGGTACAAATACTTCTTTTGGGTCAACTACTTCTTCCCAGACAACCACTTCTAGTACCAATGTTTCTTACACGGTTTCCGGACTTTCCTCCAACACCACTTATTACTTCCGCCTGGTGGCCTACAACAGCTACGGCACCGTTTACGGCTCAACTTTGAATTTCAACACCAGCGGCAGCGGCGGTTCAACCAACACTCCTTCCGTCCAGACTACTTCTGCCACCAATGTTTACCAAAACTCGGCTACTCTTAACGGAGAAATCAATCCCAACGGTTATCAGACAACTTATTATTTTGAGTACGGCACCGGTTCGTCTCTGGGAATGACCACTTCTTATCAAACGGTGGATCCCTATAACTACAACCGCTTTGCTTCCTACCAACTTTCTAATCTTTCGCAATACACTACTTACTACTTCCGCCTGGTGGCTTACAACAGCTACGGCACCGTTTACGGTTCAATTTTAAACTTTAATACTGGCAACTATTATTACAGCGGTGGTTCCGTGACCGTTTCTACCGACCAGGCCAAGAATGTTACCGCCAGTTCGGCTGTTTTATGGGGACTGGCTTCTACCAATCAAAATACCGGCACCGCTTGGTTTGAATACGGCTCCTCGGCCACTTCGCTGACGTCCCGGTCGTCTTCCATTACTATCTTTACCTCCAGTTATTATTCCTCCGTTAATCTTACTCCCACATTTTGGGCGACCGTTAGCGGCCTTTCCAATAACACCACTTATTACTACCGGGCGGCTCTTCAGAACGGAGGAAATACCGTTTACGGACAGATAGTCAGCTTCACCACTTCCGGTTCCTACACCACCCCTTACACCTATTACGATCCTAATTACTACACCATCCCCAAATACGTTTATTCCGACACTTACACCCTGCCTACCGGCGGGCAGGCCTCTCCTTACACCAACTACTACGACTATTACGGCAGCCCTTATAACTACAGCGTTTCTTACGTGCCTTATAACCAATACGTTTATTCCGGCGCTCCTTCTCCGGCTTTGACTTACTACGACACCAACAGCAATCCTTCTTTGCAGGCCTCGGTTTTGGGAGTTACCGGGAACAAAAGTCTGACAATCTTGGGAGTGGTTTTATTGGGAATGATTGTTCTCTTGGTGGGAGTGATTGCGTTTAAGCGGACTTAACTAATAACAAATAACTTATAACAAAAACCGCCTTTCTAGGCAGTTTTTGTTTTGTATCTTACAAGATATGCTCACTTTTTATTATATTGCTTTAATTACCTCACATTCGTTCGGTGTGATGAATTTGTAGTCAAGCCGAGCTTGAACAAATTCTATCAGCTGCCAGGCTTGGGTTTCACCTGCTTACATAGGTTTCAAAAATGGGACAATCAGTTTCAATGATTTTATAATTTTTGTACTCTTTTGGGTCTATCCAAAGATATTGGTCGTGGTCTTTGCTTAATACAACTTTGTCGGTATCGGCGAAACATTCAAAGAAAGTTGCCACAATCTGATATGGCTCTCCGTGTATAGTGGGCCGCCATTCGCTTACTGCGAACGGTTTGCCAATCTTTACATCAAGCCCAGTTTCTTCTTTTATTTCCCGCTTGAGCTCATCGTCGAACCGCTCTCCGGGTTTTACTCTCCCTCCAGCCACATCATATTTTCCCTCATTGGTTCCTTCTTGGTAAGTTCCCGCTTCCCGCAAAATTAGAACCTTACCGTCGTAGACGACAAACGCCTTCATAGCGGGCATAAGTTTATAGTCCATATTTCTTATTCTATCACTTCAATTTGAATCTAGGAGAGGTTATTTTTTAAAAGGAATCCCCAGTTTTTGAAGTTCTTGCTCAGTTCTAGTCATAACATATTGTTCCGTTTCTGGGGAAAACTTCCAGTGTCCCGGTAAAGACTTTAAGATATTACACTCGGAAAGGTCAACAGGACTCCTATTCTCTACAAGCTTCTTTACTATCAGCGTCCACAGTGAATTTATTTTGTCTTTCAAGACATTTTCACCATGTACGATAAATGGATTTCCTAAGACATTAGTCAGTGGCCTACAAGGATAAAACTTATTTTCCTTTTCAAGATAGGTAGGAAATGGGCTTATTATCCATTTATCCTTTCTCATACTGGGAGGTTCCGTAACATACTCGCTTCCATCGAAGCTGTATGAATAATTTGTAGAAGGTGTTGTATCGGAACTGCGGAATCTCATTGTTTCAGCCTTGAGTAAAGAAATGGTATCAAGGTACGCACTCTCATCCCAAAAATGGCATTCCAAACTTACCTCCTCTTTAATAAAATTGAGACTAAACTGTCGAGCAATTTCTCTTTCATATCCTTCAATATATAGACCTAATTGTTTCTCATCAAACAATTTCAAATCAGAAATTTGTTTAGCTTTTTCCGGGGTGGTAAGGATAAGCAAGTCAATATCGGAATCTTTGTGCACGCTATAATTTCTCCCTGTGGCTAGCGATCCAAACGAAACTACTGCAGTTGATATAGGCAGGAAAGACGGTAAAAATTCGTTGAGAAGGTTTAATCTTTTTTGAGTTTCCTTTCGAGCGACTTCGGGATCCGGCAATGTAAATTTTTTTGTTAGCATTTTTTTATTCTATCACTTTGTGAATGTCCCGTTTTTGTAAATAACCACCTTTTTTCCGGATTTTAAGTAAGCCGTCACTTTTTTGTTTTCCGTGTTGATTAAATCCCAATGGAGAGTAGAATCGTTAAACCCCAGGCGTTTTTTTAATTTTTTATTTAGGTTTCTTTGGTTTCCTTTGTAAGCATTAGCGTAAGAAGCTCCCAGGGCCATATGGCAATTACCGTATTTGCCTCCCATGTTTTCGTCATAGAGAGTACTGGCCATGAATTTCCTGATGGGAGAGAATCTTTTGTCGGTAAAAGATATTTCGCCTATCTGACTGGCTCCTTTATCCATTGTAATCTGTTTTTTGAGAAACCGCTCTCCCTTTTTGGCGGTTGCTTTTACTACCCTTCCGTTTTTAAACGATAGTTTTATGCCTTCCGCGTAATTTCCACTTCTAAATCCGGGAATATTGGCATAGTAAGTTCCTTCCGCTTCCCGCCAGTCGGGAGAAGTAAAAATTTCAAAGCTGGGAATATTGTGTCCGCTGACTCCAAGCCACCTTCTTTTCTCCCCGTGTTTTATCTTGAGATTTATGTTTTTTGATTCTATCTTAAGATATTTGATATCCAGATTATTAAGCCATTTTTTTATCGCCGTCGCTTTTTTATTCAAATTTTTCCAGATTGCAACAGGATTCGGTTTGTTTAGGTAGCAAGCCCTCACTATCTCACCGCTATATTGTTTTGAAGGCATTTTGGCGTGATGAGCAAGCGCTTTAGTCGGAAGCAGACAAAGAGTCCAACCAAACTTTCCTTCTTGTTCTCGTCTATCTAATATTTTTCTCAGGGGTTTGTACGCTTTTGTGGGAATCGTTATTCTTTTTGGGTCAATGTCTTTTAGATGAGTCAAGGAAGAGGGAGCGCTGAGGGATATCATGCCGTTTAAATAGCCGTGCATTTTCTTGTTCCAGGGAGCCATAAATTTCAACTGGTCTTCATCGGCAATATTGAAAAAATCAAAATCCATTTTAGGAGTGTTTCTTAGTCGCATCACGATATGAAATCCCTTTTTTAGAAGTCTCTCATGCAAAATTTCCGCCAAACTTATGGATTCAAGGTCGTAAGGCAAGTAAATAACATCTCCTCTTTTATATTTTCCGCCCGCGGAACTTCTGGCGACTTGGAGTCCCCATATCAAAACATCGGCGTATTTACTTAATTCAGTTTTGGTAAGCATTTTATTGATTTATCTCAAAGTTGCCGGACTTGGATTTTCACCCGATGAAATTCCTTATCTACAGAGCTGGGGGACTAGGATTCGAACCTAGATTGCGTGATTCAGAGTCACGATGCCTACCATTAGCAGATCCCCCAGCTCTGTAGATAAACAAATGCTTTTTGTAGAATCCTATACCAAAAATACCCGTTTTTCAACCTTATTTTTTTGTGGTAAAATAAACAAACTTATGTCTCAATCTGAAATCCATTCGACAGATTCAGCAAGCTCGGGGCAGGCTAAAATCTGCCAGAACTGCAAACAAAACTTTGTTATAGAACCCGAGGATTTTGATTTTTATAAGAAAATAGACGTTCCACCGCCGACTTGGTGTCCGGAGTGCCGCAATATCAGGCGGCTTACTTGGAGGGAAGAAAGGACACTTTATAAAAGCAAGTGTGATTTGTGCGGGAAAACAACAATCAGCATACACTCTCTAGGTAAGTTTTTTACGGTCTATTGTAGAGAATGCTGGCATTCTGATAAGTGGGATTCAATGAGTTACGGACGCAATTATGACTTTAGCCAACCATTTTTTACGCAGTACAGAAAGCTGATGGAGTCAGTTCCCAGGCCAGCTCTTACCGGTAGTAATCTAGTTAATAGTGACTATACCCACGCGTCACTTAATTGCAAGAATTGTTACCATGTTTTCTGGACATATTTTTCAGAAAACTCGCAGTACTCATTCGGACTCTTTTTGTCAAAAGATGTTTATGATTCCTACACTACAGACAAATCTGACCATGCTTATGAAACACTTCATTGCAACCGGCTTTACAAGACAAAATTCGTCTACTTTTCAGATGATTGTTTGGATTCATCCTTTCTTTTCAACTGTCTCGGATGTTCTAACTGTTTTGGATGCATAAACTTAAGAAAAAAGAAATACTGTATTTTCAACCAGCAATTTTCTAAAGAAGAATACGAGAAACATCTGACTTACTGGGACCTTGGTAGTTATCAACGTTTTCAAGAAGCAAAAGAAAAATTTAAAGAGTTTTATCTGTCTTTCCCGCATAAATATGCTCATATATTAAACAGCACCAACGTCACTGGCGACATCATAAGAGATACGAAAAACTGCCAAAACTGTTTTTCCGCTTTGGATGATGTTCAAAATTGTAAATATTTGTATTTCGGAGGGCTAAAACTTAAAGACAGTTACGATGTAAATGTCGGAGGTGACTTATCGGAAC
>MGIN01000010.1:0-6336 GCA_001793775.1 Candidatus Wolfebacteria bacterium GWA1_42_9 | reverse complement strand
AAACAATAGCCCTGACAAGAGGGAGTAGAAACATGTTCTCTGCTGGAGGATCAAATTCTAAGGACGTAAGATATAGCGATTGGACATACAACTGTTCAGATATTTTCGGATGTATAGCCATTAAAAACAAAAAATACTGCATATTAAATAAGCAATATTCAAAAGAGGAGTATCGGGTACTAATTCCCAAAATCGTGGAGCACATGAATAATATGCCTTACATGGATAAGAAAGGAAGAATATACAAGTATGGAGAGTTCTTTCCAACAGAGACGTCAGCATATGCTTATAATGAATCACTGGCTTTTACTTGGTACCCGAAAACAAGAGAAGAGGTGCTGAATGAAGGATGGAGATGGCAAGAACCAAAAGAAAGAAACTATAAAATTACCGTTAAGTCCCAAGATTTACCGGACCACATTAAAGATATTGATAATTCAATACTAAAAGAGACCATAGGTTGTTTGCATGAAGGAAAGTGTAACGAACAATGCACGACCGCTTTCCGAGTAACTCGAGAAGAACTAAATTTTTACAAAAAGATGAATCTAGCTTTGCCTCGCTTGTGTCCGAACTGTCGGTATGCTCAAAGATTAAACTGGAGAAATGGGGTCAAATTGTGGCACAGAAAGTGTCAGTGTGGAGGCGAATGTTCACAACCAATGACTAACAACTCACGACAATATCAGAATACCGCGAAACACTTTCACGGAGATTCTCCCTGTCCTAATGAATTTGAGACTACATTTTCACCAGACAAACCGGAGATAATTTACTGTGGAGGGTGTTATAAGGATGAATTTCTATGAGAATTATTTATTTTCTGAAAAATTTCAGGTATATTCTAAAAACGTTATCTCAAACGGCAATTTTTAGAATTAAAATATTCTTCCATAAAATAAAAAATGGATAAATTTCCTCAACTGGAGAAAAAGGAACTGCCGCCGCCGTTTTCCTGGAAGAAAGCTATCGGTGTGGGAGTGGTGGTTATGGGAATGGCCGTGGGAACGGGAGAGATTATTCTCTGGCCTCATTTGGTGGCTAAGCACGGTCTGGGAATCTTATGGCTGGCGCTTCTGGGAATTTCTTCCCAGTATTTTATAAACAAGGAAGTGGCTCGCCATACTCTGGCTACCGGAGAAAGTTTTTTTACAACTTCGGCCAGAATTCTGAAATGGTCGGCTCCTTTTTGGTTTTTGTCGGTGATTATTCTTTATATCTGGCCGGGGTGGGCAAGTGCTCTGGGGACTATTCTCAAAGAACTTTTTGGGGTCGGAACTTATTATCTCTGGTCTCTGGTGGTTCTGGGGCTGGTTCTTTTGATTACTTTTGTCGGCAGAGTAGCTTATAACGTTCTGGAAAAAACCTTAAAAATTATCGTTCCCGTCTTTATCTTGATGCTTGTTTCCATCAGTTTTCTTAACCTCAACGGCTCGATCATAAAAGAAGCCCTAAAAGGACTTTTTGATTTTGGAAATATTCCTGGGGGAATCGATATTAACGTTCTTCTGGGAGCGATTGTCTTCACCGGGGCGGGAGGCATGCTCAATCTCTGCGTTTCTTTGTGGTATCGCGACAAGCAGTTGGGGATGTGCGCTCACACCGGCCGAATCACCAACCCCATCTCCGGGAAATCGGAGGCAGTGGCTGCCACCGGCCATACTTTTGAGCCGACTCCTCACAATCTGGAAAGATGGAAGGGCTGGATGCGTTACGTCAAAATAGACCAGGGAATTATCTTCTGGCTGGTGGGACTGATTACTCTTTTTCTTCTGGTGGTTAACGCTTATGCCGTTCTTTCTCCCCACGGAGTCGTACCCGAAGGTTTTCAACTGGCTATTGTCCAGGCTCGTATCTTTGGCGAAAGGTGGGGGAGTTTTGGATTTGATTTGTTCTTGGTAATGACTTTTTTGATGCTTTTTTCCGTGATGTGGACGGTGATTGATGCTCTCACTAGAATGGTCAGCGATATTCTTTACACCAATTCTCATACCGGACCTTTTGCCAAATATCTTCCCGAGTTCAAAAAAGTTTCCCTGGGGTCTTTTTATTACATTGTCATTACGCTGGTGGTTATTTTGGGAGCGGTTTTGATTCCCTTAAAGCAACCCCTGGTGTTTTTGGTACTCTCGGGAGTTTTGGGAGGACTTTCCATGGCGCTTTATACACCGCTTTTGATTTATATGAACAACACCCGCCTGCCTAAGGAAATAAGACCCAGTTGGTCAACCAATCTGGCGATGGCAGCCATTTCTCTTTTTTATATTTACTTTGCCATTAGGATAATCGTTTCTTATTTTTCGGTGTGATATAATAGTTCTTGTCGTGTAATAACTACAAACTACCAACATTATGAGTACATTCGAAATTTTATTTCTTCTCGGCCGGATCATCTACGGAGGATATTTTATCTATAGCGGCATCAATCATCTGACCAAAAGAGAAGGTATGGCTAGCTACGCTTCTTCCAAGGGAGTTCCGGCTCCTAACATCGCCGTTTTTATAACCGGCCTTCTGATACTTTTGGGGGGAGTAGGAATAGTCACCGGAGCTTATGTTGTTTGGGCCGTTATTTTTCTGGCCGCTTTTCTGGTTCCGGTATCGCTTATCATGCATAATTTCTGGAAAATGTCCGACCCCCAGATGAAAGCCATGGAAAGAATTAATTTCAACAAAAACATGGCTCTTCTGGGAGCGGCACTGATGTTTCTGATAATTTCGGTTCCTTGGCCGTATTCTCTTTTCTAAAGTTACAAAAAACATCCTTACATCCTTGAGGATGTAAGGATGTTACTGTTATGATAAAGATAAGAATAACAATTTTGGTGCTGATTGTTTTATTGGCAGTAGGGATTTTCTGGGCAGTCTGGGCTTCCAATAAGTGGATGATAAAAAAAATCCAAAATATTTCTTCCTTTGAGGATTGTGCTGGAGCCGGGTATCCAATAATGGAAAGTTATCCCCGGCAGTGCAACACTCCCGATGGCCGACATTTTGTGGAGAAAGTGGAAAATCCGCCTTTTCCGCCTAAAGACAGCGGTCAAATGTGCATCCAGGTTATTACCCCCGCCAAAAATCCTCAGACAGGAGAAATAGTTGAATTTCCTACACCTTGCGACGTACCAGAAGGATGGGAGAAGGTAAGTGAATGATATGAATCAAGTTGTTCTTTGTCTTTTAATAAAGGAAAATCAGATTCTCCTGGGTATGAAGAAAAGGGGATTTGGTAAGGAGAAATGGAATGGATCCGGAGGAAAACAGAAAGGAGAAGAATCTTTAGAAGAAATAGCGGTGAGAGAAACGCAGGAGGAGTTCAACCTTGAAATAGAAGGGAAAGATTTAAACAGGGTTGCAATAATTGATTTTTATTTTAAAGAAAAACCGGAGTATAGCCAGAGAGTTCATGTTTTTATGGTTGAAAAATGGAAAGGAGAGCCGCAGGAATCGGAAGAAATGCTGCCAAAATGGTTTGGTATCGGAGAAATCCCATACGACCAGATGTGGATGGACGATAAATATTGGTTTCCCGAGGTTCTTTCCGGAAGAAAAATATTTGGAGAATTCTATTTTTCCGGAGAAGGCGAGGGAGAAAGGATAGATAAATATGAAATAAAAGATATTTCCCAAGCAAAAGAAATTACGGAACCGTAAAGAATAATTAGTCGAAAATAAAGTTTTTATTAAATAATTTAGAGTGAAACGGTTAAATTATTAATTACAACAAGGTTATCCCTCCCTTGTATCCAAGGTCGGGATGCTCTTTTTTGTAGTCAATCGCTTCGCTCTTGAACAAAAACGGCATGCAATATGAAGCTAAGAAGTTTGACAATCTTCTAGGGTTAGAGGGTTTTAGCGATAGTGCTCTCAATACTCACTTTGCCCTTTACGAAGGATATGTGAATAACACGGACAAGTTACTGGAGAAGCTGGAGGCAATGAGAGCAGAAAATAAGTTAGACACTCCGGAATATGCCGAACTCCAGAGACGTTTGGGATGGGAATTTAACGGAATGCGTCTTCACGAATATTATTTCGGCTCGCTTTCCAAAAATCCCAAACCGATTAGTCCTGATTTGGCTTTGGCAAAGAAATTAGTTGAGGATTTTGGCAGCTTGGAAAACTGGGAAAAAGATTTTCGGGCCGTTGCCGGAATGAGAGGAATCGGTTGGGGAATTTTATATTACGACCGTCAGGTTAGCCGCTTAATCAACTTCTGGGTTAACGAGCATCACATCGGCCACCCGGCCGGATTGGAGCCGATTATTAATATAGATGTCTTTGAGCACGCCTATATTCTTGATTACGGGACCAAAAGAGCCGGATACATTGACGCTTTTATGAAAGCAGTTGACTGGGAAGTTGTTCAGAAGAGATTCAAAGAATAGCGATTGCCGCAGATTAATAGCGGATTAACACTGATTAAAACATTCCAATATTCTGAAGAGCGGTCATTACAACATACCAACAAACTCAAGTTTGTTGGTATGTTGTAATTGTGTTGCAATTGTTACGTCAAAGGAAGGATGATGTTTACAGAACGCTCAGTCTTTCCCTCGGGAAGAATTTTGGTAATAATAACTTTACCGTCTTCTTCCACGCGCGCCTCCAAAAACTTAACTCTTTTTCCGTCAATAAAGGCATAGACTCCCGGGTCGGGATTTAAAGCCCTGATTTTTCTTTCAATCAGAGTTGGGCTGTCTTTTTGTAAATCAACCAGTCCGTCTTCGGTAATGAATTTTTTTGTAAAAGTCGCCTGTGAATTGTCTTGTTCGGTTGTTTTTATCTTCTCTTCCATAAAATCGGGCAGGATTTCTACCAGCATTTTTCCCCCCAGCTCTGCCAATTCTTTTTCTAGTTCTTTATAAGTGGGTCTTAAGTTTTGAGTCTTAAGTTTTGAGTTAGCGATCACATCGCCGCTATCCATCCCTTCGTCCATCAGATAGAGCGTCAGGCCAATATTTTCTTCTCCCTCCAAAATCATGGATTGAATGGGGGAGGCACCCCGATATTTGGGAAGCAAAGACGGATGGACTCCTATAACCCCTTTAGGAAAAATATCCAAAACCTCTTTGGGTATTATCTTTGAGTAAGCGGCTACAATTGCGAATTCTGATCCGTTAAATTCTCCCGATAAAGCCAGATCAACAAGGTTTTGTTTCTTTAGCGGCTGTAAAACTTTAGTTTCTTTGGAATTTTCTAAAATAAATTGCTTTGTAGGAGGCGGAGTAATAATCTGTTTTCTTCCCACCAGTTTGTCCGGGTTGCAAATCAGAACCGAAGGAATATATTCATTTTTTATAATGATTTCCAAGACAATTTTGGAGAAATTTGAACTTCCAAAGAATGTAAGTTTCATGTTGATGAATGGCTATTTCTATTATATTATCATACCAAATGGAGATAAGGGAGTATAAAAAAGAACTGGAGAGAAGGAGCAGAACCAGCCGGGTCTATCGAAACTACCAGCTAACCGGTCTGGTCATAGCTAGGATACTTTCCGACGAAAAGCACAAAACGCTCTATATCCAACTGGCTAAAAACATCAATAATCAGACGCTAATGGGTATCGCCAGAGATGTGGCCGACAGAAATCTAAAAAAACCGGGGGCTTATTTTATGGCAATTTTAAAATCAAAAAAGCTTTTTAGAAACGTTAAAAAACACAAGCAAATCAAGATAAAGCTAAGGTATAAGAAAAGAACTTCTAAAAAAGGCAAGAAATAAATTTTCGTACCCAAATAATGATTTCTGATATCAACAAAAAAATCTGGACGGTTGAAAATAAGAATAACCAGAAACTACTCAGAAAAAGATTGGCCGATTTTGATTTCTCCAAATACTCCAAAAAAGAAATTAATGAGTTAATAAAGTTTATGAGAAAAATGATGGCGGAGAATGGGGGAGTGGGACTGGCAGCCAATCAAATCGGGTTCAATTTCAGAGTTTTCGTGGCTCAACTCCCGGAAAAAAAGGGTGAAGAGCGGGGATACGTCGGTAAATTTTATGCTGTCTTTAATCCTGAAATAATTTCTCTTTCGGAGGAAAAAATAAACGACCGGGAAGGATGTCTAAGCATTCCCGGATTTTATGGAGAAATAGAGAGAAGTAAAAAAATGGAGATTGGCGGTTTTGACAAAAACCAGCGTCCCGTAAAGATCAAAGCCGGCGGTTTTCTGGCAAGAATTTTCCAGCACGAAATAGACCACCTCAACGGGAAATTATATATAGACAGTGCGAAGAATGTCTTTAAGGTAGAGAAGGAATAGGAAGTAAAACAGTTCATAAAGTTTGTAAGGTTTATAAAGTATGCGTCTTTTTATCGCTATCGACCTGCCA
>MGIN01000009.1:17650-18036 GCA_001793775.1 Candidatus Wolfebacteria bacterium GWA1_42_9 | reverse complement strand
TTAAATAAAAACTTTATTTGATTGTTCCCCCAGCTTTAATAATCGTTTCCCTGGCAGATTTCGAACAAGAAATACCAACTATCTCTTTAGCGGTGGACAAATCCCCACCTCCAAGAACTTTGGCAGTTTTATCCATTCTTGAAACAAAACCGTATTTTTTAACAATTGCTAGATTGATTATTTTCTCTTTGATTTTAGCAATTTGGCCAATAGTTAAAATTGCCGTCTTATCACTCTTGGTTTTATTTTTAAACCCCCGTCTTTTGGGAATTCTTAAAAGAGCTTCTCTCTGAGCGGGACGAATTTTGTGGCCAGCCCGGGCTTTTTGACCCTTCTGGCCTCTTCCCGAATAAGTGCCTCTCTTTCCTCCTCTGCCGATTCTCTTA
>MGIN01000009.1:15920-17606 GCA_001793775.1 Candidatus Wolfebacteria bacterium GWA1_42_9 | reverse complement strand
AAATTCACAGTATCGATGCCAATCTGCGAATGTACTAATGATACGAATAAATTATTTGTATAATTAGTAGATTAGTATATTCGCATCGCTACGTTTTTATCTTCTTCAACGCCTCAACTGTTGCCAGAGCATTGGTCAGTTTATTTTTAGTTCTTCCCAAACATTTAGCGGAAGCGTCTTTTATGCCAGCCATCAAAAGAACGGTTCTGACGGCTCCTCCGGCCTTCAGCCCCGATCCTTTGGGTGCCGGTTTAATAATAACACGGGCAGCGCTGAATTTTGCCTCCACTTCGTGAGGAATCGTTGTTTCTTTTCGAGGAAAGTTAAAAAGATTTTTCTTGGCCTTGTTTTTAGCTTTCTCCATGGCTTTGGCAACATCAATGCCCTTGGCAATGCCTATGCCGACATTACCTTTGTCGTCTCCGATAACCAAAGTACACCTAAAGGAAAATCTTTTTCCTCCGGCCATCACTCTCGCCACCCTTCTCAAGTCGATGGTCTTTTCCTTATAGTCACTCTTGGGTTGGCTGAATTTTGATTTATTTCTGTTGTTTTTTGTAAACATACCGTTTTTGTTTATGAGTGTAACAAGTAACTACAAAACCTACACTTTTTATAATTAATTTATTCGTTTCACTTTAAATTAATTAATAAAAACTTTATACTCTGATGCCGCTCTTCCTCATCGCCTCGGCTATCTTTTTTATAGATCCGTGGTATTTATATTGGCCTCTATCCAGCACCGCCTGGCCTATTTTTTTGGATTTCAAACCGGCAGCTAAGCTTTCTCCTATTTTTTCGAAAATCTCTTCTTTTTTGGGAGAAGATTTCTCAATATTTTTTTTGGAAACACTAATAATTGTTTTTTGGGTGTCGTCATCGATAACCTGAATTAACACGTTTCGATTGCTTTTAAAAACAGAAACTCGCGGTTTTTGGGCCGTTCCAAAGATTTTAGCTCTGACTCTCTTTTTTCGACTGTCTCTTTTTTTGTTGAGTATTTTGCTCATGCTATTTTTGTTCAAGAGCGAAGCGATTAGCTGTAAACCCCTGCCTGCCGGCAGGCAGGGAGCACCCGCCTAAGTTTTTCCATAACTTAAGCAAATAACCTGGTTTTTGTCGCTCTCTGGTTTGATTACATAAATTTATAATATATCAACGGAAAAATTTTGGCGGGTAAACTTTTTATGGTTCCGATAAGAATCGGAAATAAAAACTTTATTTAGTAGTAACAGTACCGGCTTTCTTTCCAGTCTTTCGCCTGATAACTTCTCCTTTATAACGGATTCCTTTTCCAAGATACGGCTCTGGCTTTTTTTGTTTTCGGATATCTGAAGCCGTCTGACCGACCAGTTTCCTATCTATTCCCGAAACAACAATCTCGTTTTTTTCCACGGTAATCTTGATACCTTCTGGAATAGGCAATCTAACCGGATGGGAAAATCCTATTTTTAAGACCAAATCTTTGCCTTCAACAGCGGCTTTAAAACCGATTCCTTCGATTTCCAGAGATTTGGAAAATTCTTTGGTGACTCCTTCTAAAGCATTATTAATCAAAGACCACATAGTTCCCCAATTCATTCTCGTCTGCTGTAAGAGATCAGCCGGTTGAAGATTAATCTGGTTTCCAGAAATAGTTATCTCCACCTTATCCATTTTAGGAACCAAAAGAGAACCCTTAGGTCC
>MGIN01000009.1:0-15839 GCA_001793775.1 Candidatus Wolfebacteria bacterium GWA1_42_9 | reverse complement strand
GTCGCTCTTTTTGGTTATTTACATAAATTTATAATATATCAACGGAAAAATTTTGGCGGGTAAAGATTTTGTCACTCCGTCGGAACGGAGACAAAGCCCTTTACCATATCTCAAATAGGACTTGTCCGCCTATTTTTTTCTTTCTGACTTCTTTGTCGGTCATAATTCCCTGTGATGTAGAAACAACAGCCATACCAAATCCTTGTCTTACCGGTCTGATTAGTTGGTGTTTTTTATAAATCCTTCTTGAGGGAGTGCTGATAAATTTCAGTCCGTCAATAGCTCCTCTGTCTTTCTCGTAGGCCAGGATAATGTCTAGAAATTTTTTCGGTCCCCTCCCCTTTTTCTCGAAACCGGCAACAAACCCGTTTTCCACCAGAACAGAAACTATTTTCTCATCCAGTTTGGAAAAAGAATATTTTATTCTTTCTTTGCCCACCGCCTGGGCGTTTTTTAGTTGTGTTAGAAGATCAATGTAACTCATGCCGTTTTTACCTAAGAGCGAAGCGATTAGCTGTAAACCCCTGCCTGCCGCCCGCCTGACGGTAGGCAGGGCAGGCAGGGAGCACCCCGTTAGATAATATCGCTTATCTCTTGAGATTTAATATTTTAACTGATAAATATTTTGTTTGTTTTAATAATCTAACATCCAACTATCTAACGGGGTAAAGGTTTTGTCACTCCGTCGGAACGGAGACAAAGCCCTTTACCATGATGATTTCTTTACTCCCGGAATTTCCCCTCGCGAGACCATTTCCCTAAAACAAATACGGCACAAATCAAAATCCCTGATATATCCCCTCTTTCGGCCGCAACGAAAACATCTTCTTACGCTCCGAGTAGAATATTTAGGTTTCTTTTTGGATCTGGCAATTACTGATTTCTTGGCCATACTATGTGATTCTAATATGCTAATTTTATACTAATCCACTAATTGCTAATAAATCCCATTCGCAATTCGCTATATTGGCATTACATTCGCAGATTAGCATCATTTAATTTTTTTTAAATACAAATCCCAATTTTTTATACAATTCTAATGCCTCTTCTCTTTTTCTGGCTCTGGTAACAAACGTTATCTGGAACCCAAAGTCGACATTTGAAACATCCTGCTCAATCTCAGGAAAAATGACTTGTTCCTTGATACCGAGGTTGAGATTACCTTCCTCATCAATATTTTTCAAGCTAATTCCTCTAAAATCTCTTACGCGGGGAAGGGCGGTTTTTATCAACCTATCGGTAAAATCATACATTCTTCTTCCCCGAAGAGTGGCTCTCAGACCCACAACCTGACCCTCTCTCACTTTAAACCCGGATATGGATTTCTTGGCTTTCTGAAGAGACGGTTTCTGACCGCAAATGACAGAAAACTCTTTAATAATTTCCGGCAATATCTTATCGGTGAAATTGGGACGCTGTCCGGCCTTGCCGATTCCGGCATTAACTACCACTTTTTCCATTTGAGGAATAATGTGAATATTTTTTATTCCCAATTCTTTCTCCAGTTCCGGTCTTATTTTTTTCTGATATCTTTCTTGAAGAGTTTGGTGAGTCATGTTACGTATTTTCTTCCAATAAAAATCTAAATGGCAGCTTTACATTTTTTACAGTAGCGAATTTTTTCTTTTTGACCTGTTTGATAGCCGATTTTAGAAGCTTGTCCGCAAGAAGGGCAAATCAACTGAACATTTGACAGGTCTAGCGGTCGGGAAACAATAATTATCTCTCCTTTTTCCCCTTGTTTCTTGGGACGGACATGTTTTTTGTACTGATTAATTCCCTCAACCAAAACCTTGCCCCCTAAAGGAAAGGATTTAATTATCTTGCCGGTTTTACCTCTGTCTTTACCGGCAATCACTTTTACGTTGTCTCCTTTTTTCAATTTCATGCCATTTTTGTCCAAGAGTGAAGGGAGGTCTGACTTCCCGAAGCGATTGGTTGTAAACCCCTGCCTGCCGGCAGGCAGGGAGCACCCCGTTAGATAATATCGCTTATCTCTTGAGATTTAATATTTTAACTGATAAATATTTTGTTTGTTTTAATAATCAACTATCTAACGGGGTAAAGGTTTTATACCTCTGCCAGAACGGAGATAAAATCTAAACAATTTCCTGTGCCATGGTGAATATTTTTTCAAAACCCTTTTCTTTAATCTCTCTGGGAATCGGTCCGAAAATTCTGGTAGATCTGGGCTCTTTCTTATTATCAACGATAACGGCTGCATTTTCGTCAAAGCGAACATAAGAGCCGTCTTTCCTTCGAAAAACCCTCTTCTGTCTGACAATAACCGCCCTAACCTTGTCTTTTTTGACAATCGGTTTTCTTGGTTCAGCTACCTGAACTGAGGCGATAACCACATCCCCAATTTGGGCATAATGACGCTTAGTTCCGCCCAAAATTCGGAAACACCTGATTATTCTGGCACCTGAGTTGTCGGCTACTTTTAAAATCGATCTTTCTTGTATCATATTGTTATTTATCAGTGTCTTGTTCTAATTCTTCGGACTGTTTTTTAACGCCTGATTTTATCAATTCCACTATCCGCCATCTTTTTTCTCTGGAAAGCGGACGGGTTTCTTCAATGGCCACCAAATCTCCGATTTTAAATTCGTTTTTTTCGTCGTGAACCTTAAATCTTTGGCTGATTTTGTAGAATTTTTGATAGCGAGGATGTTTTTTTAAGCGGGTTATCAAAACAACCCGAGTCTTATTCATTTTGTCGGAAACAATTTCTCCGGTTAGCCTTCTTTTTTTAGTTATTTGATTAGTCATGTTTTTTCTCATTAATAACGGTCAGGGTAACTGCGATTTCTTTTCTGATTCTTCGGATATCTTTAATACTTGCCGTTTTCCCCGATTTCAAATCAAAATTAAGTTTTTCCAGCTTCTCTTTCAGATCGGCGGTGATTACTTCCAGTTCTTCCGCGCTCTTACTTCTTAATTCTTTAACCTTATCGCGTTTCATGCCGTTATTTTTCTATAACTCTTGTTCTTACCGGCAGCTTATGAGCCGCTTTTGCCAGCGCCTCTCTGGCCTGTTGAGGAGGAAGACCGTCCACCTCAAAAATAACTCTCCCCGGCTTGACCGGAAAAACGTAATGGTCTACCGCCCCTTTGCCTCCTCCCATGGTCAATTCCGGCGGCCTCTGGGTGATTGGTTTATCAGGAAATATTCTAATCCAGACTTTTCCTCCTCTTTTAGTAAAGTGAGAGATGGCTTTTCTGGCAGCTTCAATCTGTTTGGAATTAACATAAGAGGCACTCAAAGATTGAAGACCGAAATTCCCGAAACTCAGTTTTGTTCCTCGAGTCTCTACCATTCTCTTTCTTGATCTTCCTTTTTGCCACTTTCGATGTTTTGTTTTCTTGGGTTGTAACATGCCGTTTTTATCCAAGAGCGAAGCGATTGGTTATAAAACCGAGCACCCCGCCCTTTCTTAACTGTTTCAATTTATATTATTATCGTTACATATTGTTTATACACTAATCCCCACCTCCCATCAATTATGAAAGGGCGGGGTTGTTGGGACGTTATCAGTCGCTACGCTTCTGGACGTCCCTAACAATTTCCCCCTTATATATCCATACTTTAATTCCAACCGTTCCATAAGTAGTAAAGGCGGTCGCTTCCCCGTAATCAATGTTGGCCCTTAATGTTTGAAGAGGGAGATTTCCAGAGGCAAACCATTCGGCTCTGGATATTTCGGCGCCATCCAGCCTGCCGGAGATTCTTATCTTCGCCCCTTTTACTTCCTTGTTCTGCATTATCTTTTCAAGATACTTCTTAGAAGTTCTCCTAAACGGCATTCTTCTTTCTATGTCCCAAGCAATGCTTTGAGCAGTCACCTGGGAAGAAACTTCATATCTCTTAATTTCCTCAATATTGATACTCAAAACCGCTTTTTCCTTTATGTTATTTTTCTTTCTCAAAAGATTTATTTCAGAGTTCAAAAGGTCAATAAGTTCTTCAATGCCCTTACCTCCCCGACCGATAATTAACCCCGGTTTGGCGGCCTTGATAGCAATTTTATAATTATTAGCTGTTTTCTCTATGTTAATAGAATCTATCCCAGCCGCTCCTATTTTTTTATTGATTAAGCGGCGAATCAAAATATCTTCCTGGAGACCTTTCCCGAATTTAAAATTCTTGGGGAACCATCTGGATACCCAATCTTTGGTAATCCCCAATCTTAACAATGTTGGTTTTATCTTCTGTCCCATATTTTTATACTGATTTCCTTCTAAACATCCTTTTCAAAAACCCTCTTCTCTCCGGCTTTCCTTCTTTTCTTGTTTCTTCTTTGGGTTCTGTTTTCTTTTCCGGAGCCGGATGATGATGGATTTTAGATGATCGATCTTTGTTTTCTGCAACAACTTCCTTTTTTTCTTTCTTCACTTTCTTCGGTCTTTTAGTTTCAATAATGAATCTCGGTTCAAGCTTCTTGTCTGACTGAGCGAGAGTCAGAATAACATGGCTGGTAACCTTATGAATAGGGGTGCTTCTACCCTGAGCTCGAGGCATCCATCTTTTGGAAATCGGCCCTTTATCTACCCGAATTTCTTTGATTATCAACTTATCAATATCCATCTTTTTATTATTAGCGCTTTCAATAGCCGATTTGAGAAGTTTTAAAATGGGCTCAGCCGCTCTTCGAGGATGGAGAGAAAGCTGCCCCAGGGCTTGATTGACGGAAATATTTTTTATTAAATCAGCTACCAACCGCACTTTTCTGGGAGCAATTCTCAGGTATCTCAAACTGACCGTTGTCGACGGCAAAATACCAGAATTATTCTTTTTTGTTTCCGACTTGTTCATATTTTAGTTATTTGGTAGTAGCCGGAGGCGGCGTTGGCGCAGCAGTTGCTCCTCTTTCCAGTTCTCTTTGTATTTTTCCTCCATGCTTAACAAATTTCCTGGTTGGAGAAAATTCACCTAAACGATGGCCTATCATTTCTTCCATTACCTTGACCGAAATGAAATCTTTTCCGTTATGAACCAGAAAATCATAGCCAACCATTTCCGGAGAAATCATTGAATCCCTTGACCAAGTCTTAATCGGACCATCGTCGGCTTTTTGTTTGGAAATTTTTTTCAAGAGTTTTGGGTCGATATAGGGACCCTTTTTTGAACTTCTGCTCATACAATATTATTCTAATATGCTAATTTTATGCTAATCCACTAATTGCTAATAAATCCCATTCGCAATTCGCTATATTAGCATTAGATTCGTTAATTAGCATCATGTGGTTATTTTTTAATTCTCCTCTGGATAATTAGCTTATTGGACCATTTCTTTTTGTTCCTGGTTTTCCTGCCGCCAGTAACCTTACCCCACAAAGTTTTAGGTCTCTTTGTTCCTCTTCTCTGTCTGCCTTCACCGCCCCCATAAGGATGGTCAACCGGATTCATAGCCGTTCCTCTAACAGTCGGCCTGATACCCAGCCACCTGGAACGTCCGGCCTTACCGACATTCATCAAAGAATAATCGGGATTGGACATTTGCCCCAGAGAAGCAAATCCGTTCCAAAGGACTTTTCTTATCTCGCTTGAAGGCATTTTTAAGCTGGTGTAGCCGGCGTCGTGAGCTAAAATTTCGGCGTAAGAGCCGGCTGAGCGTGCCAACTGTCCCCCTTTTCCCGGAATAACTTCTATATTGTGAACCAAATAACCAACGGGAATATTTTTTAAAACCATTCGGTTGCCGTCTTTGAGGGGTGTCTTCTGAGAAACAATAATGGAATTTCCGACCTGAGCCGATTGGAAAGCGAGAATATAGCTCCTCTTTCCATTCTGGTAAAGAATACGGGCAATAAAAGCTGTGCGGTAAGGATCATATTCAATAGCCTCAATTTTGGCGGGGATATTCAAAACATTTTGTTTAAAATCGACTACACGATAAAGTCTTTTGTGACCTCCTCCCTGATGACGGACGGTAATTCTTCCCTGGCTATTTCGCCCCGATCTCTCTTTTAATTTTTTAGTTAAAGTCTTAAGAGGCCTGTCTTTAGAAAGGTTACTAGTCTCAATAGCAGTCATGTGTCGGCGCGATGGAGTTGTAGGTTTGTAAAATTTCATACTCTAAATGATTCTAATATGCTAATTTTATGCTAATCCACTAATTGCTAATAAATCCCATTCGCAATTCGCTATATTGGCATTACATTCGCAGATTGGCATCGTGTCGTTATTTATTGCCTGTGATTTCTATCTTCTGTCCTTTTTTTAAAGTGACGATTATTTTCTTTAGTCCCGGCTTTTCTTTTTCTATTCCTTTAAAATATTTCGGTTTTGGTTTTTTCTTGAGAGAAGAAACACCAGTGACATTGACCGAATATAATTTCTCTATTTGTTTTTTGGCCTCCGATTTATTAGCCTCCCGGGAAACCAAAAATACATATTTCCCCATCTCCGAAAGAGCCATTGTTTTTTCAGTAATCAGCGGTTGGTGAATCAGAAGATGCTGACGGTTTTTACCGTCGTTTTTTATCTTTACATCCGCAACCTTGCTAGTCGGAATGTTTTTTTCTTTTTTTTCTTTTTCTTCTTTTTTTGTTTTTTTGAACAAACCCATATTCGAAAATTTCTAATTTCCCTGCCTGCCGGCAGGCAAGCAATATCTAATTTTCAATGAAATTATTTGATTCCTAAATTAGATATTCTAAATCTCATTAGAAATTGGTAATTAGATATTAGTTATTTTACTTTATAGTGATTGACTATCTCCTCCACCGCTTCTTTCTCAATAATTACCACTTTGGGTTTGAGGAGGTCATAGACATTTAAAGAAAGCGGGGAAAGGCAGCTGACGCGAGGAATATTTTTAATGGCTTTTTCATTGTCTTTATTGGTTGTTTTTAAAATAATCAAACTGGTGTTTTTCGGACTAATTATTTTTCCCAAGGCCTTACTGGCATTCTTCGTCTTTGCCCCTCCTTCCCATTTCAGCGAGTCCACTATGAAAATACCATCATCGGAATACTTCTTGGAAAGAACGGAAAAAATCGCTCCCTTTTTCATTTTTTTGGGAAAATTCTTTTCAAAAATTTTGTCTTTCCGAGGGCCGTGAGTCACTCCCCCTCCTTTCCACAAAGGAGAGCGAATGGAACCATGTCTAGCCCGGCCGGTGCCTTTTTGTCTCCACGGTTTCTTACCGCCGCCCCTAACTTCTGCTCTGTCCTTGGCATGAGCCACCGTGTTGCGGCTGTTAGCTTGCTGGGTCAAAAGCGCTTGGTGAACCAAGTCCGGATTCCATCTAGCACCGAAAACATAATCAGGAACATTGACTGTTCCGACCTTTTCATTATTTAAATTGTGAACAGGAATCTCCATGATTTTCTCTACCAATTACTAATCACTTACTAATATACGAATCTTCTTATTGGTATATTGGTACATAATTCGTAATTAGTAGAATTAATTAATTTTCTGTATCAATAAAATATTCTTTTTATTTCCCGGAACCGGACCTTTAATCAATAAAAATCCTTTTTCTTTGTCTGTCTCAACAATCTCTGTTTTAATGGTTACTTTTTCATTTCCCATTCGGCCAGCCATTTTTTTTCCTTTGACCACTCTTTGAGGAGCGGTCGCTCCCAAAGAACCGGGAGCTCTATGGCGATTTTTCTGGCCATGAGTTTTGGGGCCTCCATGAAATCCGTGTCTTTTGACTACTCCCTGGAAACCTCTTCCCTTTTCATACCCGCTGATTTTTATTTTATCTCCCTTATTGAATGCGGAAATGTCAATTTTGTCCCCAATGGTGTAATTAACTTCCAAATTATTCGGTTTAAATTCCCTTAAAAAGCGAAACTTCCCTAAATCTTTTCCGCCTGAGGCAGACAAATGTCCCGCCATGGCTTTATTTATTTTTTTAATAGATGAATCGTAACCAACTTGGAAAGATTGATAACCATCCTTTTCCTGGGTTTTGACCTGGGTAACGGTAACCGGGCCGGCTTGAACGACAGTTACCGGAATAACTTTTCCATCTTCATCCCAAATCTGATCCATTTTCACTTTTCGGCCGATAAGAAAGCTCATGCGATAATTTTCTGAATTTTTATTCCCATAAACAATTTAGCTAAAATCATCAGCACCCCGCTCTAATTTTGCCAACGTTTCACCAAGCGAAGTGCGAGGAGTGAATAACTTCATCCTTCCCTAGGGCGAAGCGCTTCGCTCGTAAGGAGTGTGACTATTCGTCACTCGCGCTCCGCAAATATAAACAAGAGCAAAATTAGGGCGGGGTAAATGTTTTGTAACTTCATTCGCTGAAGCGAATTCAGACAAAATGGTTTAAAAACGGCTCAAGACAACCTTGTCTTGGCCCTTTTATCTGCTTATAAATTTTCAAAAGGGTAGGATAAATCTAGCAAAAACAATGGCGGATGTCAACTTTTTATACTATTCTTCTAACTTAAAAACCCTCCGTTTAGATCAGAGGGTTTTTAAATTTAAACAAAATTATTCGCATGTGCGTTTTCGTTAACGCTTTTCGCATACCTTAAATCAATTTTATTTCCACTTCTACACCCGAAGGAAGATTGAGGTTAGAAAGAGATTCCACTATTTTCTGGTCGGGATTGAGAATCTCCACCAGCCGCTTATGAACTCTCATTTCAAATTGATCTCTGGAGTCCTTGTGAACAAAAGTGGAACGATTGACGGTGTATCTCCTGATTTCCGTCGGCAAAGGAATCGGCCCGACCACCTCGGCACCATTTCTCTGGGCAGTATCGATAATCTGCTTAGTGGAAGTATCAATCAAACGATGGTCGTATGATTTTATTTTGAGTCTTATTTTATTTTTTTCAACGTCCTTCTTGGGTGACATGAGTACATTTTCTCTACGAACTACGAATCGTGTACTAATATACGAATGAATTTAACCTTTCGTACTTTCGTAATTATTTCGTATTTCGTAGCGCTTTACTTTGAAATCTTTGTGATTGATCCTGCTCCCACCGTTTTGCCTCCCTCGCGGATAGCGAATTTCTGTTTTTCCTCCAAAGCCACCGGGGTAATCAACTGGACTTTCAAATTAATCGTGTCACCGGGCATAACCATTTCGGTGCCTTCCGGCAAAATTACTTCTCCGGTAACATCGGTTGTTCTCAGATAGAACTGGGGTTTGTAACCCTTGAAGAAAGGAGTGTGACGTCCACCTTCTTCCTTGGTCAGCACATAGACCTGAGCCTCAAAATCGGTGTGGGGAGTAATCGTCCCCGGTTTGGCGATAACCTGTCCCCTTTCCACATCTTCTTTCTTGAGACCCCTTAAAAGAATTCCGACATTGTCTCCGGCTCGTCCTTCGTCCAAGAGCTTGTTAAACATTTCAATTCCGGTAACAACCGTTTTCTGGGTAGCTCTTAAACCGATTACCTCCACTTCTTCATTGACTTTAACAATTCCTCTATCTACCTTTCCGGTAACAACCGTTCCTCTTCCTTCAATGGAGAAAATATCTTCAATTGGCATCAGGAAGGGCTTATCGGTATCTCTCACCGGCTCAGGAATGTATTCGTCTAAGGCCTTAATCAAATCAATAATCGGTTTGGCCTCTTCACTATCGGCAGAGGAAGTTTCCAAAGCTTTCAAAGCAGAACCTCTAATAATCGGTGTTTCGTCTCCGGGGAATTCGTACTTTTTCAAAAGTTCTCTGATCTCGGATTCAACCAAATCAACCAATTCCGGGTCGGAAACCATGTCTACTTTATTGAGAAAAACAACAATTCTGGGAACACCCACCTGTCTGGCCAAAAGAATATGTTCTCTGGTTTGAGGCATAGGACCATCGGTCGCGGCGACTACCAAAATAGCTCCGTCCATCTGGGCAGCTCCGGTAATCATGTTTTTGATGTAGTCAGCGTGGCCGGGAGCATCGATATGGGCATAGTGCCTTTTTTCCGATTCATACTCGGAATGGTGCAATGCGATAGTGATACCTCGAGTCTTTTCCTCGGGAGCATTGTCGATTTGGTCCACTCCCTCTTCTTTGGTGATTAAACCTTTCAGTTTGAGAATGTGAGTAATGGCGGCAGTCAAAGTGGTTTTTCCATGGTCAACGTGGCCAATGGTTCCAACATTAACGTGCGGTTTAGTTCTCTCAAATTTTGCTTTCTCTGCCATAATAAACTTTTTTATTTAATTTTAATTGTTAAGTTAATGCTACCAACTACGAATTACATACCAATATACCAATAATCCATATTAGTATATTCGTACACGATTAGTAATTAGTAGAAAACCTTATAATACTAAACGGGAATACTGTTTATGTCAATACCTTCTTCCTCTTTTTCTTCGGCTTCAACTCTTTCTTTAAGGGATTTCAAATCTTTTTCTTCTTGGGTAATTTGCTGATACTTTTCCCATTTTAAGACAACGTAAAGAGGATTTCCGTCTTGAGAAATGGTACAGGCATTCTCGGTCTCCAGTATTTTTTTTATTTTAGAAAACAGTGACATACGAATTTATGATATATAATGCGAAATAATTTTTTCTTCTTTCGCAGTATTCGCATATAATATTTTGCTGTTTCGCATTATGTTATTTATTTACAAATTCTATTCTGCTCATCTGGACCCCGTCCCCTTTTCTTCTTTTGGATAAGTTGGTGACGGTAAGATACCCTCCCGGCCTTTCTAGAAAGCGGGGGGCAATTTCGTAATAGAGTTTCTGAGCTGGCTGCTTGGGCAAACGAGAAAGAAGAATTCTCAAAGAAGCCAGATTTTGCTTCTTGGCTAAAGTTACCAGTTTTTCCGCCTGGCTTTTTAGAACCTTTGCCCGGGATTGAGTGGTAACAATCTTTCCCTTCAAAATAAGGTTGCTTATTAAACTCCTAAGAAAGGCCTTTCTTTGTCCCTTTTCTCTTCCGAATTTTTTTCCTTTCTTTAAATGTCTCATACGCTTGAGCGTAGCGATGCGAATATACTGATTTACCAATGATACGAATCCCTTATTTGTATGATTAGTATCATTTGTATATTGGCATCGATACTTAGTATCTATTTTTTACTCTTCTTTGTTGCTTTCTTGACTTCGGACTCTTTCTTTTTCGCTCCCGATTCGTCTTTAACATTAACCCCCAAGACAATTTCTATATGATCTTTAAAAATACTGGCAGCTTTATGAAGAGCCTGTGAGGGAGTGATGGTTTTATCGGTCTCGATGGTCAAAATAAGACGGTTGTAATCGGTTCGGTCCCCCACCCGCATATTTTCCACTTCGAAATTAACATTAACCACGGGAGTAAAGAGAGCATCAATGGCAATTGAGCCAATAGGTAATTTTTCTGTTTTCCTGGTTTCCACCGGTGAATATCCCAGTCCTTTTTCCACGACAATTTCCATATCCAACTCGGCACTTTTGGAGGTGATAGTCGCCAAATGAACTTCGGGATTAACTATCTCTATCTGGGCGTTGGCTTTAAAATCACCGGCGGTAATTTTCCCCGCCCCCTTTTTCTTGAGCGTTAAAACTTGCGGTTCGTCGGAAAAAATTTTAAATCTGATTTTTTTAATATTTATAGTAATATCCACCACATCCTCCAAAACATCGGAGATGGTAGAGAATTCGTGTTTCACTCCCTTGATTTTAATTTGAGTAGCGGCCGCTCCCGGAAGAGACGAAAGTAAAACTCTCCTCAAAGAATTTCCCAGCGTCATGCCGTATCCCCGATAAAGTCCGGAGATTTCAAAAACCCCTTCCGAGGCCGACTCGGAAACGGTTTTGATACTGACGTTTTTACTTAAAAAAGCGTATTCCATAAGCTAAAGCGTAGCGATGCGAATATACTGATTTACCAATGATACGAATCCCTTATTTGTATGATTAGTATCATTTGTATATTGGCATCGATACTTCAGTTTCTAACGTGAATAATAATCGACCACCAAGTTGATATTAAAAGGAAGTTCGACTGCCTGAGGCATGGATTTTACCTTACCTTCAAGTTTTTCCGGATCGATAGAAAACCACGAATCTTTGGATACCTTCAGAATATTCTTCAGATCCTTGAAGAGAAGGTGCTGTGCCATTTTTTCCTTAACTGCGACAATATCTCCAACTCTAACTTGATAAGAAGGAATGGTAACTTTTCGACCGTTGACCAAAAAATGACCGTGGCTGACCAAATGTCTTGCCATAATCAGAGAAGGAGTCAATCCCATCCGGAAAACAACGCTGTCCAGCCTCATTTCCAGTTTCTGATTGATAAAATCAATGGCTGATTTTTTGCTCTCAGAGGCCTTTTTAAAGATATTCTTCATCTGTCTTTCGGTTAAACCGTAAGAGACTTTTATTTTTTGTTTCTCCATCAGCTGAAGTTTGAATTCTGATCCTCCCCGGACAAATTTTCTTCCGTGCATTCCCGGACGGGAAGGCCTTCTGATAGTGGCGCATTTGGGAGAACTGCAACGATAAGCTTTCAGGCCAAGCTTTGTTCCCAACGCTCTTTCCTTTTTTTCTTTGGATTTTAGAAGTCTCATATGCTAAAGCGTAGCGATGCCAATATACTAATCTGCCAATGATACAAATTACTTATTTGTATAATTAGTACTTTCGTATATTGGTATTGATACTTTATACTCTTCTTATTTTTGGCGGTCGGGGGCCGTTGTGCGGTATAGGTGTGGCATCTTTAACCGAAAGAATGTTCAACCCCTGAGCGGCGATGGTTCTGATAGCTGAATCTCTTCCGCTACCGACACCCTTGACGATTACCTCTACGTTAAACAAACCGCTTCTTTTTATTTTTTCCAAAACGGTAGCTACCACCTTGGAAGCGGCAAAAGGAGTTGCTTTTTTCGGTCCGGAAAATCCAAGATTTCCCGAAGAGGACCAAGCCAAAACATTTCCTCCCTGGTCGGTAGCGGTAATAATAATGTTATTGTAGGTGGCATTGATATAAATTTTTCCCGAATCAATCTTTCTCGAAGGACCGCTTTCTTTAGCGGTTGAGGTTGTTACTTTTTTTTCTTCAGCAATCGGCTGTTCTATTTTTGTGACTATTTTCTTTTTTCCCATACTATATTATTCTAATATGCTAATTTTATGCCAATCCACTAATTGCTAATAAATCCCATTCGCAATTCGCCATATTGGCATTACATTCGCAGATTGGCATCGCGTTGCTATTTGAGTTCTACCTTTCTCTTACCGCTGCCGGCGGTCTTTCTGACGTTTCCTCTGACAGTCCGAGAATTAGTTTTGGTTCTTTGGCCTCGGACCGGCAATTTTCTCATATGTCTTGTTCCCCGATAAGCGCCGATGTTTTTCATGCGCTCAATATTGCCTCTGACAATCTGACGCAGCTCTCCTTCCACCTTGTAATGTTTTTCAATAAACTCTTTTATTTTGTTTATCTCTTCGGGAGAAAGGTCTTTGGTTCTTTTATTGACATCAATTTTAGTTTCAGCAACTATTTTTTCAGCCAAAGATTGACCTATGCCGTAAAAATAGGTTAAAGCAGTCGTTACTTTTTTTTGATCAGGAATGTTAACACCGAGTAATCGCATAGCTCTAAATGATTCTAATATGCTAATTTTATGCCAATCCACTAATTGCTAATAAATCCCATTCGCAATTCGCCATATTGGCATTACATTCGCAGATTGGCATCGCGTTGTTAGCCCTGGCGCTGTTTATGTTTGACGTTTTTACAGATAACATAAATCCTGCCCCGGCGACGAACAGTTTTACAATTCTTACACATTTTCTTGACTGAAGCTTTTACCTTCATATGCTAAAGCGTAGCAATGCAAATGTACTAATTTACCAATGATACAAATTCTTTATTTGTATGATTAGTATCATTTGTATATTGGCATCGATACTCTACAATCTCCTTGTAACAATCCCCCTCTTGCCGTCAGGACCAAGTTTCAAAAGAACCCTGTCTCCCGGCATCACTTTAATGTGGTGGATTCTCATCTTCCCCGCCAAGTGGCAAAGAATAATTCCTTGAAAAGTTTCTACCCGAAAAGTGGCTGAAGGTAAAGCTTCAACCACTCTTCCTTCCAGAGTATTGGCTTTTTCTTGGTCAGACATTAATGAAAGAAATGATAGAAAAAAACAACAATAAAGTCAAGAGTTTCCCTACCAGATTACTAATCACGTACGAATACACTAATCTAGTACCAAATACTAACTACAAAATACTATATACCATCCTCACTCCACCGCTATGTTTACCTTGTTTTGTTTATTGGGGACGCTTTTTACCCAAAAAGGCCAGAAAGAGACATTGAGTTTATCAATCCCGGCCAGTGACAGAATATAGGATTTCAGTTCAGTTTCCTTTTTGCCGACAACTTCTCTCTTTATTTTTTCAACATCCAGAGGAGCCGAGAAAACAGTGGAATATTTCAAAGGAATTTCCATTTTACCTGCTTTCCAGTCAATCTGCGGTTTTTGATAGTTTATCTCTTTTTCAACCTGAAAATATTCTTTAGAAACATTTTCCTTAAAAGCCAGCTCCTTCAAAAGCTGCAATAAATCACTTTCCTTAAAAGCAACGATAGAAATCTGGCCTTCAACAAATACGGAAAACTGACCGTTTTCATTAAGAGAGGCATCGGTTGTTTTTTTGGTAACCGAAAGATTATCGGCATCTTTCAGATAAAGGAATCCTTCCGGGAGATTAATGACCGTTCCGGAAAGAAGTGCCTCCTTTAATCTGGTTTCGGCTTCACTTTGAGCTTTGGTGACATCTTCCTCGGTAGCAAAAGAAACTTCGCCGATAGCTCCGCCAGTCATCGGTTTATCGGAACGGGCATAAAAACCGTTATATTTTTCCGTCCCCTGAAATCCAGGAATGGTGAATTTCTCCTGAGGACCGACGTTATAATCCGGCCCGGCTTTATCAGCAATCACCTGGGCATTGATGGAAGACGGCTGAAGTTTGCCATTAACCATTTTTGCCGGAGGAACGGTGATGGCTGAAATTAAACGAAAAATCTTTCCGTCAGCTGTCTGAAAACGGGTAGTGGCTACCAGAGGCTGAGAACTGGTTCCAAAATTATTAATAATAGTAATTGTTCCCTTGGCCTTGTTTTCACCAGACTTCTTTCCGGTAGGAGTAAAATTGAAAACTTGATTTCCGTTTTTGGTTAAAACCTCGGCAGGGATTTGTTTGGAATCGGCGTCTATCTGGTTGATGTTTTTGTTGGCGGTAATCGCCCCTTCAAATGACCAGTTAACTTTCTTGGTGAAAATTTTAATATCCACCTTCGGTAAGACCGAAGTCGCCAGATAAAACAAAACCACCAACAATCCGACGGCAATAACTACCCTGATTATTCTTTTAAATACTTTCTTTGGCTTCTTCTTCGTTCTCTGACTCTCTCTATCGGTCGTTTCCGGCAGCCAATCGATTTCCGGGGATACCAGCTCCTCTTCCGCTATTTTGACTTCGTCTTTTTTTTCTTCAGATTCAAAGGCTTGGGTTCTGTCCTTTGTTTTTCTGCTTTCCGATGTCCGAATAATATCCACTACTTTGATGAGTTTTTTCTTTTCCATAATCAAAAAATCAATGCATAGATTATACCAATAACGTCAGCAAATACAAAGAACACGACATCAGTACTGTATACAGTACTGATGTTTTAGACAACTTCCTGGTTATAGCATTGTTCACAATACACGATCTCTGGTCTCTCCGGAGAGTAAGAGGTCTCAAATTCATTGGGACAAGGAGTATCTCCGTGCTGGTGTTGGATGGTATTAATATAGATACCATTACTGCTTTTGGTTCCTCCACACTGACACTTCCTATGCCAGAGTTTGAGAGGATTCCTCTGTTTCAGTCTCTGATAGTGTCTGCAGTTGGGACATAATC
>MGIN01000008.1:13902-15188 GCA_001793775.1 Candidatus Wolfebacteria bacterium GWA1_42_9 | reverse complement strand
CCAAATTCAGTTTGGAAAATTACAACCGGATTTTGGAAGCTCAAACGGACGAAGACAGAAAAAGATTTGAAAATGCCTTTTCCCAGGATTTAAAAAGCAGAATCGATGAAACTTCCAAGTATGTTCGTCCCGATGAAAACACAACCGAGTTTGCTTTTATGTTTATTCCATCCGAGGCGGTGTTCTACGATCTTTTGATAAACAAGGTGGGAGTAATACAATCCAACACCAGGAGCTTGATCGATTATGCTTCAGGAGAAAAGAAAGTGGTAATTGTTTCTCCAACAACATTCTTGGCTTATTTACAAACGGTGTTGCAAGGCCTCAAGGCCATGCAAATAGAAGAATCGGCTAAAGAAATTAAAAAAAGAGTTATTGATCTGGGAAAACATCTAGCCGGTTATGAAAGTTATATGGGAAAATTGGGAAATCATCTGACAACAACCGTTAACAGCTACAATACTGCCTATAAAGAATTGGGAAAAATAGACAGGGACGTTTTAAAAATTTCGGGGAAGTCAGCGGGGATAGAGGTGGAGCAGATAGATAAGCCAAAAGAGGAGACTGAATAACTTCCAGTTCGGTTTTTTGTTTTTATCATGATATTGTCAAGTGTCTCACGATCGTGAGATACTTGACAACAAAGAAGGATTTTAATATTTTGTCTTGACAGTTGTCTTGATTAGAATAGAATTCTTATCGTAAAGATAAGGTCGTTATTTAATCTTCGTAGTTCAAAAATATGAAACCACTTTTTAACAATGTAATTATAAAACCGGTAAAAGAAGATAAAAAAACGGAATCGGGAATAGTGCTTCCGGAAACAGCCGATAAGAAAAAACAGTCCAAGGGAACAGTCATTGCTGTGGGACCTGGAAAGGTTACGGATCAGGGCAATCTTATTTCTATGTCGGTTAAACAAGGCGATTTGGTTTTATTTAAAGAGCCGTGGTCTGATGACAACAAAATAAAAAACGAGAACGGGGAAGAAGAATTTGTCGTAAGCGAAGATGATATTCTGGCGATTATAGAATAAATAATTAATTAGCTATAGGTATGGCATCCTCTTCCGCTTCGGAAGCTACGGCGGGATGCTCATATTTGTGGCTAAAAATTTATAAAATAAATTTTTAGACAAATATGGCAAAGCAAATACTTTTTGATGAAAAGGCCAGAGAATCCATGAAAAAAGGAATGGACAAGCTGGCGGCGGCGGTCAAGATGACTCTCGGTCCCCGGGGAAGAGCGGCTGTTTTGGAAAAGGGTTATGGCGCTCCCCAGGTTAC
>MGIN01000008.1:3247-13883 GCA_001793775.1 Candidatus Wolfebacteria bacterium GWA1_42_9 | reverse complement strand
GCCAAAGAGATTGAATTGGAAGACAAATACGAAAATTTGGGAGCTGAATTCTTAAAGCAGGCGGCCGATAAAACAAACGATAAAGTGGGAGACGGAACAACAACGGCCGTGGTTCTAGCTCACGCCATGATTGAGGAAGGGGACCGGCTGATAAAAAGCAAGGGTTTTAACGTCATTCGTTTATCCGAGGCCTTGAAAGAATTTTCCAAACCGGTGGAAGAAGAACTGAAAAAACAAAGCCAGCCGATTACCGACGAAAGAATCGCCGAAGTAGCAACGCTTTCTTCAAAAGACGAAGAAATCGGAAAACTGATCGCTGGAGTGATAAAAAAAGTTGGCAAGGAGGGGGTGGTGACGATTGAGGATTCCAATACCATTGAGAACAGCCACGAGATAGTGGAAGGAATGCAGTTTGACCGCGGCTATATTTCTTCTTATATGGTGACCAATGCCGATAAAATGGAGTCCGATTTGGAAGACCCGCTGATTTTAGTGACCGACAAAAAAATCTCATCGGTTGGAGAAATCGTTCCTCTTCTGGAAAAAATCGTTAAATCCGGAAAAAAAGAACTGGTAATTATTGCCGACGAGGTGGAAGGAGAGGCCTTGGCTACCTTGGTGCTTAATAAACTGAGAGGCATTTTTACCGTTCTGGCGGTGAAAGCTCCCGGATTTGGAGACAGAAAAAAAGAAATGTTGCAGGACATCTGTGTCGTTACCGGCGCTCAGCTGATCTCTGAAGATGTCGGAAAAAAACTGGAGAATACAGAAATATCGGAACTGGGACAAGCCCATCGGGTAGTGGCCGACAAAGACAAGACAACTATCATTGATGGCAAGGGAGAAAAAAAGGAAATCGAAAAAAGAGTTTCCCAGATTAAAAACCAGCTTCAAAAAACGGAATCCGAATTTGATAAAGAAAAACTTCAGGAAAGGTTGGGCAAGTTATCGGGCGGGGTAGCCGTCATTAAAGTAGGTGCTCCCACCGAATCGGCCCAAAAAGGACTGAAACAAAGGGTGGAAGACGCCGTTGCCGCCACCAAAGCCGCTATGGAAGAAGGAATTGTTCCCGGAGGAGGAATGGCTTTGTTTAATCTTCGGGAAATGTCGGTTGATGAAAAACAGGAATATGATAAAGACGTGATTAATGCCGCCATGTCCATCTTAAGAAAAGCTCTGATTTCTCCGGTGGAGGCTATTATCGAAAACAGTGGCGCTTCGGTTCACGAAGTAATGAAAGAGCTGGAAGAAAAAAAAGACCCCTGGGTCGGATTTAATGCCCTTAAAAATAAAATTTCCAATCTCAAAGAAGACGGCGTTATTGACCCTCTCAAAGTTACCCGAACGGCTTTCACTAATGCTGTTTCGGTGGCTTCCAACTATTTGACTATAGGTGCGGCGGTAGTGGATATTCCCGAAAAAGAAGAGAAGAGCGGAGGAGGGCCTGGACACGGGCATGAAGAGTACTGAAATCAGTAAAAAGTCGAAAGTTAAAAGTTGAAAGCGAAAGGCGTCTGCGGGCGCCTTTTATTGAAACAAAACGATTTTAGTGTTATCATCAAACAAAGGCCATTTAATTAAAATTATAAAATAAAGGAAATATGCAATTTGTTTTGTCTAATCTTGTCTGGATTATTTTAGTTCTTATCGCCGCCTGGCTGATTCTTACCTACAACTCTCTGGTGAGAACCAGAAACAGGGTGAAAGAAGGGTGGTCGGATATCGAGGTTCAGTTAAAAAGAAGATATGACCTGATCCCTAACCTGGTTAACACGGTCAAGGGCTACATGACTCATGAGAAGGATGTCTTTGAAAAAGTAACCAATGCCCGGGCCAGAGCTCTGGGTGCCCAAACCAAGCAGGAGAAAGCCGGAGCGGAAGGAGAACTGACCAACACTTTAAAAACTCTTTTTGCCGTAGCCGAAAATTATCCGGAACTGAAAGCCAACGTCAATTTCTTGGAACTCCAAAGAGAAGTTTCCGATACGGAAAATAAAATCCAGGCCGCCCGCCGCTTCTACAACGGCATGGTTTTGAATCTCAACACCAAAGTTCAGGTTTTCCCCACGAACTTAATTGCCCAACTCCTCGGTTTCAAATCAGAAGAATTCTTCAAAGCGGAAGAAGACGAAAAAGAAACCGTCAAGGTCGAATTTTAAACACTAAAGCATATCGATACTCTTAGTATTATTTATTTATGTTATCTTCTTTTGAAAACTTTTTTTCCGTCATTCAGCAAAACCCCCTGATTTTCTATCTGTTTTTGGCTTGGGTAATAGTCTGGAAGGGGATCGCTCTCTGGAAAGCCGCCCGCAATAATCACAAATACTGGTACATCGCCTTGCTGATCATCAATCTGGCCGGAGTTTTGGAAATTCTCTACATTTTTGTCTTTAGCAAGAGGAAGTTGACCAACAACCGACAACCAACGACCAACAACTCTTAACTTTTTTAACGCCATCGAGTCGTATGTTGTTAGTCGTTAGTTGTCAGTCAGATTTATGAATCTCTACTCTTTTCGCGACTCCAATATCCGAAAAACCTGGATAATTTTTTCTCTGTTTTTGATTGTCATCATCGGCTTGGGATGGTTTTTTTCCTATGCTTATCAGGACAGGGCTATTTTGTATTTTGCCGTTATTTTTAGCGTTTTAGTCAATTTTCTTGCTTATTGGAAATCGGATAAGATTGCCCTGACTATTTCCGGAGCTAGAAAAGCCGACCCCCAACATTTTGTGGAAATTTATCGGATTGTGGAAAATCTTTCCATCACTGCCGGCACCCCCGCTCCCCAAATTTATATTATTGAAGATGTTTCTCCCAATGCTTTTGCCACGGGAAGAAACCCGAAAAACTCCTCCATTGCTTTGACTACCGGTTTAATTGAACAGCTCAATCGAAGCGAGATTGAAGGAGTTGTCTCTCACGAGCTATCTCACATCAAGAATTACGATATTTTGCTGTCAACAGTGGTGGTGGTTTTGGTGGGAATTATTGCCCTTCTTTCCGATTTTTTCGTGCGATTTTCTTGGATGGGCAGGGGCCGTGGCAGTGACAGAGGTAAGAATCCGGTAATAATGATTATCGGAATTGCCTCAATCATTTTGGCTCCTATTATAGGAACCTTAATTCAATTGGCTATCTCTCGCAAAAGGGAATTTTTAGCCGACGCTTCGGGAGTGCTTTTAACCAGATACCCGGAGGGCTTAGCTTCGGCTTTAGAGAAGATTTCGGTCGCCCCGGCCATGAGAAAACCGCATAACGCCACTGCTCATCTTTTTATCGCCAGTCCTTTTAAAGCTGATTCCGGTCAAAAGAAAATTCCTTGGATGGTTCGTTTATTTTCCACCCATCCGCCAATTGAAGAGAGGATAAAAATACTGCGTGAGATGTAATTTTTTTGTGTCATTGACAGTCGATATAAGTAAGTTGATAATATAAATAATTAAGATTGAAAAATATGGGATTTGAACAACCGCCCTCGCCAGAAGAATTAGTAAAAATGACAAAAGAAAGAGATGCGTCGGATAAAGAACTCTTTAAGGATGGAGCCAAATATGTGCACGAGCCAGGGAAAGCGGGAAGACGTCTTGAAGTAACGGATCAGCAGATTGAAGAAGTTAAGATTGAGGGTCGAGAAGAGAAGGTCAAGGAATCATTGGGTAGTGGATTTGGAAATTTATCTATTGATCAAGTGCGAGAGATTGTTGACCGAGAAAGAGAACGTGCTTCTAGTGGAGAGATGAGCCGTCTGGAATTGGAAAGGGCTGACGCGCTTAATTTTATAATTCACGAGTTAGACAAATTTGAACAATGGTATAGAAGTCCAGAAAATAGTGGCAAGAATTGGGACGACTATTTAGCAGAAAGATACAGAGGATTATACAAGAGTTCTCAAGAATCAACATCTACTATAGTTAAAGAATCGAGGGGGCAGGAAATGAAAAATATACGACTTGCGGTAACTCTTTTTAGTATTGATGCTTTAGCAAGACCATCAGAACAAGCTTCGGAGGGCGCGGAATATAGGGCGCACGGAGATGAGAGTAAAGAGAAAGCAAAAGAATTGATAAAACCCTTAACTTTTGAAGAATTTAAGCGAAAATTATCTAGGTTCTATACAAGAAGCGAGGAAGGCCTCATGACACTCAAAGAATACAACCCCGATGATAAGTTTTCTAATGAGGATATAGAAAATTTTATTGCGTATACTATAGGAACATTGCAACGGCTTAATATTGATTTACAACAAGCGAAAAAAAAGTTAGGGAGCAACGTAAAATATGGAACGTCGGTCGCTTCTATTTTTGGTAACGCCTTAAGTGTTGGTGGCGGGATAATTCAACGATTATTGGAACAAAAAGGACGACTTCTGACAGCCAACGAAATTTTGAGTATGGATATAAAAGATGCTATTAAACAATCTACCGGATTTGAACTTGATGAAGAATTGGTGAAAAATCTTTAACTGATACACACAGTGCCTTTTTAAAATGTCAACGCTATAACTCCAGTAAGTAGAAAAGCGAATTTTGATATATCTGTAACGGAAAAAAGAGGTGGTTTCCCAACATTGGCTTAATAAAAATTTGGTAGTCAGGAAATAAAGATTATTTGTGAAAGTTTTATTTATCTGTAAAGGTAATTATTTTAGAAGTCAGATGGCGGAGACAATTTATAATTGTCTAACAAACAGCCATGATGCTTTTTCGGCTGGAACATATGTTGGGGCTCCAGACGAGCCGGAAGGGCAACTTTTATCCGATTTATTCAAAAATGACTCCAGTTTTTTTGAGGTTATGGAGAGTCATGGTATGAATCTGCGAAATAACCTCACTAAAAAATTATTACCAGAAATGCTTGATCAATATGATGTTGTAGTTTCAATGGCAGAGGAACCTTTTATACCCGAATTTTTAAAGAATAACAGAAGAGTTATCTGGTGGGATATTAAAAATCCCAATCCTGCGCCTCCGGGTTTTTTTAAAAGCACGTATGATAAACTTGATGAACTTATACGAGAACTCATAAAGATACAAAAAGACACAAATTTGTGATTAAAACAACATACCAACAAACTTGAGTTTGTTGGTATGTTGTTTTAGTGGTTGTTGCTTTATAAAATGCGAACCCGCTCCTTTTTTGGAGCGGGTGCTAGGCGTTCTTTGGCTTGTAGATGTACTCGTAGTATGCCATCAAGACCATCATCCCGGAGACCAGGACGATGGTTCTGACAGCATACACTGCAGCGAGAAGGTTACCATCGACTACTGCCGGGTAAAGTCCGACAGTCCCAGCAGCGATGGCAAATCTCCACGGCACGAATGACTCGGTGTTTCTTCTTTCCTCAACCATCTTTCGGATGGTTGGAAAGTAGCCGGAGCTAATGAGAATTTGAGCGAATAGGTTGGAGCTGAATGCATCTCCGGAGACAACTCCGTAGATAACAATAGCTCCAAATCCGGCTAAGTACTTTTTCTCAAACGAGGTTAGTATGATCTTCCTTTCTCTCCAGATAAGAACTGCTCCGAAAGCCAGTCCTGTCTGGAGAACGTCAACCAGATTGAGTATGCCAGACCGAAAATCCTTGTTTTCGGATATGGCGTAGGTAATGATGCTCAACGTGGTTGACGCGAAGAAAATGATCCACATCGAGAGGGTTGGGGCTATTTGGCCCTTCCTTACCTTCCATGCGTAAGAGAAGGAAAAAGAAAGCGCCAGTAGGACAACAAGAACGATGCATAGATCTTTCACGCTCTCCTCCTTTCCTCTTTATGAGTTGTTGGTGTGCACTGCTCTTTATATATTGATATATTTACATTTATTTGTCAAATAAAAAACTATTCTCATATTCTGACCTGCCCGCCAGTAGCTTTAGCGAAGGAGGGAGAATATGAGAATAGTTTTTTATTAGAAATTAGATATTAGATATAAAATACCTATAAGGTGTTTTATATTTTAAGTCCTTCTCCAAACTTTCCGATAATGGGAAGCGGTTTTTCTTCTCCCTTGGCGGCGTGAACCACGCCCATAATCCAGATGACCAGAAGAATTAATTGAAGGGGAAAGAACAGAATCCAGCCAATAATGGGAACAAATGTTCCAAAAATCCCAACAATAATAGCAGCGATCAAAAAAGCCAGCCCTTGTCTAACGTGGTATCTGACAAAAGGATCATTTTTGTCGTCGGTTAGCAGGGGAACAAAAAAGAGAATATAAGCAACGATAGCCATTCCTATATTCTTTTTTTCTCCCTTGCTTTCCTGGTGGTGAACTGCCCCCTCTTTTTCTCGATGTTTTTCCATAATTTAAAATTGTGTTTCAATTTTCGACCGTTATTGAATAATTTGTAAAACAAAGATATTATAGCGGAAAGGAGCGGAATTACAAATTGCAATACGGAGGGTTCGTCCCAGTAGTACAGCAAAGCTGACTACGGGACAGGCACCGCGGTCCCCGAAGCAGAGCGAAGCTCGCTGCGGGGCAGGCTAGTGCGCAAAGATTGTTCCCGATTTATTTGAGCAAGGCGAAAGTATAAATCGCAATCCGACATATGGCGGTGGGGTCGCATAGTGGTCTAGTGCGGCTGCTTGGAGAGCAGCTATACCTCAAAAGGGTATCGCGAGTTCAAATCTCGCCCCCACCGCACGATTTTATTATTTAGTTGTCTATAAATTATTTTTAACTATGAAAAACTTTGTGATAAAAATCATCTCTTTTATTAGGAGAAAGAAATGGCTGGTCGGGGCAGGAGTAGTAATCTTGGTTGTTGTTGTCTTGCTGCTTGGCGGCAACGGCAAAGAACTAAAAACAGCAACCGTTGAAAGAGGAACAATCGTGGCTGAGGTCAGTGTTACCGGTAAGGTGAAACCCGCCCAAAATATAGAATTGGCTTTTGAGAAAGGTGGGAGAATTTTAGCTGTCTACGCCAATGTCGGCGATAAAGTAATTTCCGGTCAAAGATTGGTTGAGCTAGAGAACGGAGATTTGAAAGCCGCCGTTCTTCAGGCTCAGGCCGCTCTTCAGGTTCAGGGCGCCAAATTAGCGGAGATAAAAAAAGGAACCCGGCCGGAAGAAATTCAGATAAAAGAAACAGAACTTGCCAAGGCCAAAGAAGATTTGACCGGGCATTACAATAGTTCCGTAAACGTCAGCAATGATTCTTTTTCTAAAGCCAATGACGCCGTTGTCAAGCAGACGGACGACCTTTTTACTGAAGACAATTCAAGCTCTCCCAGGTTATCGTTTGAACCGTCAGATGGCCAGCTCAAGAACGACTCCCAATCCCAGAGAGCTTTGTCAGGAGGAGAGTTAATCGCTTGGGCTAATGAACTGAACCAGATGAAGAGCGGTGGTTCTTCAGGAAGCGCATTGGATTTTCTTAAAAAAGCTCAAACTCACACTGATATTATAAGAAAGTTTTTAAATACTCTGGCTGAGACATTGAATAAAACCACAACACTTCCTTCAGCAACTCTGACTGCCTATAGAACCAGCATCAACACGGCTTTAACCAATATCAATACGGCTGCCAGCGCAATTTCAACTCAGATTCAAACCATTACCGCTCAGCAGTTGACTGTTCAGAAGGTAGAGCAAGAACTGGCTCTCAAGCTTGCCGGCAGCACTTCCGAACAAATCCAAGCCCAGGAAGCGCTGGTCAAGGAAGCGGAAGCCCAGCTGGCGGCTGCTCTGGCCCAGCTGGAAAAAACCATTATTCGTTCTCCTTTCAACGGAATGGTTACCAAAAGAGATGCCGAGAAAGGGGAAATTATCTCTGTTAATAGTGTTGTTATGGCTGTTATCGGCAGCGGTGTCTTTGAAATAGAGACTTCTATCACTGAGTCGGACATCGCTAAAATTTCAGCGGGTGATATAGCCAAAGTTACCCTGGACGCTTATGGTCCGGGAACGGTTTTTGAGGCGAAAGTCATTCACCGGGATATTTCCGAGACGATGATAGAGGGAATTCCCACCTATAAAACTATTCTTCAATTCGTTGCCGAAGATGAAAGAATTCTTCCCGGATTAACGGCTGATGCGGATATTCTTACCGATAAAAAAGAGAATGTTCTCTTTATCCCGACCCGGAATATTACCACTCGTGACGGAGAAAAATACGTTAAATTGCTGATTGACGAGAAAAATCAGGAAACCAAAGAAGTTAAGATAGAAACCGGCCTGAGAGGGTCGGATGGAAGGACGGAAGTTGTTTTGGGACTCAAAGAAGGAGATAAGATTGTTATTGAGTAAAGTATCGATGCCAATATACAAATGATACTAATCATACAAATAAAAAATTCGTATCATTGGTAAATTAGTATATTCGCATCGCTACGCTTTAGCGTATGGAACTTATCCGAACCGAAAATTTAGCCAAAGTTTATGAAGATGATGGGATAAAGACCGAGGCCCTGAGAAATATCAATCTTTCCATAAAGGAGGGAGAGTTTGTTGCTGTTATCGGTCCTTCCGGCTCGGGGAAATCAACTCTGATGCAAATTTTAGGGTGTCTTGATAGACCTACCTCGGGTAAATATTTTTTTGAAGAAAAGGAAATTCACTCCTATACCGATGACGAATTAGCTCACATCAGGAATTATAAAGTGGGTTTTGTCTTTCAGTCATTTAATCTTCTTCCGCGTCTCTCGGTTTTAGAAAATGTGGTGATGCCTCTTATTTATCGCGGCACTCCGGACAAAGAAAGGGAGAAGAAAGCCAAAGAAGTTATAGAATTAATCGGACTTTCTGACAGGATTGACTACCAAACCTCCCAGCTTTCCGGAGGCCAAAAACAGAGAGTAGCTATCGCCCGGGCTTTAGTAACCGACCCCAAGATAATTTTTGCCGACGAGCCAACCGGCAACCTGGATTCCAAGTCGGGCGAGGTAGTTTTGCGATTTATTCAGGAGCTTAATCACCAGGGTCATACCATTGTTATCGTTACTCACGAATCTTACGTCGCTCAGGCGGCTAAAAGAATGCTTCATATTGTTGATGGAGAAATTGATAAAGATGAAACTGTTGCCAACCAGAAAATTATTTCCAAAGAAGGATTTTCCAAATAAACGTCAAGTATCGATGCCAATATACGAATGATGCTAATCATACAAATATAAAAAATTCGTATCATTGGTAAATTTGTATATTCGCATCGCTACACTTTAGCGCATGATACTCTTTCATGACATTCTCAAAATGACTCTTAGAGACCTGGCAGTCAGGAAAAACAGGTCAGCTTTGACTATTCTGGGAATCGTTATCGGAATCACCTCTATTATGGTGGTGATGTCGGTAGGCAAGGGGGCCCAGGAGTATGTCTTGGGAGAAATCCAGCGTTTTGGACCCAACAACGTTTTTATTCTTCCCGGAAAAGAGCCTTCCGGTCCCACCGGCGCTATGGGAACTTTGCTCAACGACTCTCTTAAGGAAAGAGATATAGATGATTTAAGTTCCAAAAGCAACGTTCCTCAGGCAGTTAGTGTCATTCCTTATGTTTTTGGAAGCGTTTCTCTTTCTGTTGGGCAGGAGATAGAAAGATCAATGATTATCGGAAGCACCGTGGGGTCTCAGAAAAATTTTGATTTAAAATTAGCCGAAGGGAGATTCTTTGACGAATTTGATTTGAACGATAAAGCCAGGGTAGTGATTATCGGAGACGAGATTAGAAAGAAACTTTTTGAAAACTCGGAGGCTGTCGGGCAAAAAATAAATATTAAAAATCTGGATTTTCAAATCATCGGAGTACTTGCTCAAAAAAGCAAAGGGTCATTTATTGATTTTAACGATTCTCTGATTGCTCCTTATACCGCTATTCAGCAAGATATTTTGGGCATTCGCCATTTTCAGAGAGTAGCAGTGGAAGCCCAGTCCGAAGAGTCAATTCCTACGGTGGTAGCCGATATCAAAATGACTCTTAGGGAAAATCATAAGATAGAAGATCCGGAAGATGACGATTTTAATATCCAAACCCAGGAGGACATTGCCAAAACAGTAGGCACTATTACCGGTATTTTGACGGTTCTGCTTTTTAGCGTGGCGGCGATTTCTTTGGTGGTTGGAGGAGTGGGCATCATGAATATTATGTTGGTTTCCGTCACCGAGAGAACCAGAGAAATCGGATTGCGTAAATCGATTGGTGCCACCAATAAAAATATCCTCACTCAGTTTCTGGCGGAGGCCTTGTTTTTGACCATCAGCGGGGGAATCATCGGGGTGTTGTTGGGAACATCTCTGACTTATCTGGGAATTTATTTTGTCCAGGAATTTGCCCAAATAGATTTTCCCTTCACTTTTTCTTTTAACGGTGCCGTTATCGGAATTCTTGTTTCCAGTTTTATTGGATTGGCTTTTGGAGTTTTTCCCGCCCGCCAGGCATCAAGAAAAAGTCCTGTCGAAGCATTAAGATATGAATAAAGTATCGATGCCAATATACGAAAGTACTAATTATACCAATAAAAGATTCGTATCATTGGTAAATTAGTATATTCGCATCGCTACTTGTTATGAGATTTAAAGATATCATCAAAATTTCCGGTGATTCCCTAAAAACCCATAAGAGTCGGTCTTTTCTGACGATGCTGGGAATTATTATCGGTATTGGAGCGGTGACTGTCGTTATGTCTATTGGTGACAG
>MGIN01000008.1:1221-3235 GCA_001793775.1 Candidatus Wolfebacteria bacterium GWA1_42_9 | reverse complement strand
GATTATGGACCAAATTCAATCATTTGGTCCCAGGGTCATAGTCATCAATCCCGGCCGGCCATCAGAAGGATCGCTTCAGGCCCAGTTTGAAAGCATTTTGATGGATTCTTTGACTGAAAGAGACGTTGATAGCCTTAAAAATAAATCCAACGTTTCCGATATTTCCTCTCTTACTCCCAGTGTCATGGGTTCAGTGTCTGCTTCTTATGGTTCGGAAACTTTTACCACCACCCTTTGGGGAACGGGTTCCGAAGGTTTTGCGGTCTATCAAATAACGCCCAAAGAAGGAACCCTTTTTTCTGAATATGAAGTTAGCAGCCGAGCCAGTGTTGCCATTTTAGGAACGAGAGTGGTCGAAGAACTTTTCGGTTCCCAGGATCCTATCGGAGAAAAAATCAGGGTAAAAAATACGAAGCTGACGGTTATTGGCACTTACGAGCCAACCAGCGTTTTAATGACGGGAATGGAAGATATCATTATTACTCCCTACACTACCGCTCAAAAATATATTTTAGGAGTTAATTATTTCCACGAGGTGATGATTGAGGCCGTTTCCGTTGAAAGTGTGCCGGGAGTGGTAGAGGACATCAAGCTGACTTTGAGAGATAACCATGACATTAAAGATCCGGCCAAAGATGATTTTATAGTGACTACCGCAGAGAGCGTGATGAAAACGGTGGACGGTATTTTGGGAGCGATTACCGCTTTTCTGGCAATGGTGGCGGCGATTTCTTTGGTGGTTGGGGGAGTGGGGGTGATGAATATTATGTTTGTTTCGGTTACCGAAAGGACCAAAGAAATAGGTTTAAGAAAAGCCGTTGGAGCTCGAAATAAAAATATTCTCAGTCAATTTTTGGCGGAGGCTCTTTTCCTGACGGGACTGGGAGGGATTCTAGGAATCATCGGCGGAGTTTCTTTTACGGCGATAGCGACATTGCTGGCTCAAGTTTTTACCAAAATAGATTTTCCTTTTATGATTTCTCTTCAGGGAATTATCTTAGGGTTGATAGTGGCCGGAGGAACGGGACTGATATTTGGAATTTTTCCCGCCCGCCATGCTGCAAAGAAAAATCCTGTCGAAGCGCTCAGACATGAGTAACAAGAAATATTTTCAGGTTAGCAGAGTTTAGACGGGCGAGGCTCGCCGAAATCTTATGAAGGCGGCCTGCTCGTCAAGCGGCGCGAAAAAGTCCGATTGAAGCGTTACACCATGAGTAGAAAACAACCCCGCCCTATTAGAAATAGAACGGGATGCTGATAACCGTGATATTCGTCGTAAAGATTTTACCCCGCCATCTTGTTAATGGCGGGGTCCTCGCAGTCGCAACAACGAGTTATCAAACTCGTTGGCCGACTGCGGGAGTTATCCACAGCCCATTGGTTGAATTTATTTTGGGGAATGGTTAAAATAAGAGTGTAAAACCAAGCTAGAGCAGAGCGTTTAAAGTGATGCTAGAAATATTTAAGGAGTGAGGCCCTGAATATTTCGAAACTGCTCTATTGGCTGACAAAAATTCCTTCTCAACGAAGGAATTTTTGTTTTCGGATTGAGATTTTTCTGAATAAAATATCCGGTGTCCCCGGTATCAGTGATAATTTATGGATTTCGGACGTCCATAAATTAACTTTGCGCAATTTTGCCTTTTTGATATTTTTTAGTATAGTTTTTATATGGAAAAACCGGAGGGTATTAGAAAACTGGAGGGTGTTAAAAAACGGGAGATTCATGAAAGGGAGGGGACTGTAGGAAAAGACCCCAATCTTCCTCCTCAAGAATGGACGAAACGACCTCCCGTTGGATGTGATGTAAAAGATATTGATATTTTTCTGGGAGAGGATGGTCTATATCATTGGCGCTTTGTTAGGGATCCCAAGAAAATTACCGGCACCAAGGAAAGAAAAGAGCATGATGATTATGAAAAAGAAAAAAAGTTATGGACCGAGGGTCTTTAGTTGTCTTTGGAAGTTTTGTATAGACTCAGAAACATATTAACTCGTGTAGATTATTAGAATT
>MGIN01000008.1:0-1145 GCA_001793775.1 Candidatus Wolfebacteria bacterium GWA1_42_9 | reverse complement strand
GGAACGCCCCGCTCGTACATCGTCTTAACCGGTATTGTGCTGATTTTTGTGGAAGCATTTTCCATGGGGGTGGCAAGCGAGCTTTCTGAACATTCGACCGAGGAATATGAACAGCGTCATGAGGTAGGGGAGCGCATCCCGATGCTTGGAGGTCTGGTGATGTTTGTTTCGTACGTCGTCTTCGGGTTTATTCCCATCATCCCCTATCTTTTTACGGAGAGTGCTGCAGCACTGCGGTACTCCGTCAGTATTTCTCTGATTGTACTGTTCGCGTTGGGTGTTTTGAGCGCACGATTAAGCGGGACGAAACTGCTTCGTCATGGAATTGTTATGACTGTTATGGGAGGGGCGGCGATCGCTATCGGTGTGGCGATAGGGTCTTTTATTAACATCGGAGGATAGCCAATCCAACCTCTCTTTTTGTTTACATAAAAAAAAGGACTGCGGTTTGGGGACCGCAGTCGTGCGTGCATCAAAAGGAAAGCTACTCCGTCTGCTCGACAGTGTCAATCCAGACACTGTTAGCGCTGTCCAGAAACACTGTCAAGCGGCCGCGGCCGCCAGTAAACCACATGTCGCTCCACTGTTGGAGCGGCAGCCCGCTCGACGGGAACGGGACAGTGAGCTTCCCCGGGTCTCTCATGGGGAACACCTTCTTGGCCTTGTCGGCCTCGCTGAATTTGCCGACCCAGATGGCGTATTCCCCTTCGTCGTAGGTCTCGAAAACGATCTGTCGTGCGATGTTTTCGCGACCGAACCGGAGGTACTCGACCACGTTCTCGGTGACCTGGATGGTGAAGTGGTTTTCCCAGTCGCAAACCTCGCAATTCTTATCGGGCCAGCGTCCTGGAGGCGGCGGGGGCGGGGGACAGGGCTCGCATTGGAGCGATCCGCCGCAACCATCTTCGATCCACCCACAGCGCCCACCGCATTCAGTGAGCGGAATGCATGGCGTCGGCGTCACGTACGGCGTTGGTGTCGGTGTCGGCGTTGCCGTCGGTGTTTGGGTCGGCGTTTGGGTCGGCGGGGGCGACGTTGGAGTCCACGTCGCCGTCGGCGTTTGGGTCGGCGACTTCGTTGGCGTCCGTGTCTGCGTCGGTGTCGGAGTCGGACAGCCGCACTGTACAGCTTCAATGCTGACGTGA
>MGIN01000007.1:31345-32623 GCA_001793775.1 Candidatus Wolfebacteria bacterium GWA1_42_9 | reverse complement strand
ATAAATTCAGAAAAGGGGTTGAGGATAAACCGATTCCATATATTGTTCACCCATTTTCCGTTGCCTTTATTACTGCCAGATACACCAATGATGAAGATACAATCGTTGCGGCCTTGCTCCATGATGTTTTGGAGGATGTTAAAAAGGAGAAATATTCCGATGAAGATTTAATTAAAGATTTTGGCCAAAAAATTTACAATATTATCAGGGAAGACTCTGAAACTAAAGATGCCAACATCACCAAAAAGGAAGAATTAGCCACATGGGTGGCTAGAAAAACTGAAACTATTAAACACCTTAAAGGCCATAGTCAGGCCTCATTAATTGTTTGCGCGGCCGACAAAATTAACAATCTTCAATCATTAGTGAACGGATTAAAAAAATACGGCAACAGTTACTATAAAAACTTTAACGCCCCGGAACCAAAAAAAGAAAAATATCTTTGGTATTTCGGTGGAATTTTAAAAGAATTAAAACAAAACTTAAACAATAAAATTGTTGACGAACTGAAAGAGATTTATCAAAGATTTAATAATTGTTAAGTTCCCCTCTCCCCAGAGCGAGACCCGAGCGAAAGTCGAGAGCCGAGCGAAGAGATTGAATTCCCGGTTAAAGCACCGTTGGGCTACGGCCACCATGGCTATATTTTATCAAAAAAGTGCTCCCAAGAAGAATCGAACTTCTATTTCCCGCTTAGAAGGCGGGCGCTCTGTCCGTTGAGCTATGGGAGCTGAAGAGCGGGATAGGGAAGTCGAATCCCTCTTTGCTCCTTGGAAGGGAGCCGTTGAACCGCTCAACTAATCCCGCATTTTGGTCGGGGTGGCCAGACTCGAACTGGCGACCTCCTCGTCCCAAACGAGGCGCTCTACCAACTGAACCACACCCCGGTAGTGTGCTTGCGCTGAATGCAATGAAGTGGCCAGGGCGGGACTTGAACCCACATCCGCTTACGCGGACAGCATTTTAAGTGCTGCGTGTATACCAATTCCACCACCAGGCCGATCACTTATTTATTATATCAAACTACCAATTTAGCCGCACCCAGAATGCCGCAGGCTTTTATCTCTGCAAACTTTATCCGAAATTTTGTCAATTTTTTCACTGTTTTTTCAACAGTTTTTTTATAATTAAACCCTCTCCAAAACAAACTGCCTTCCATGATAAACACCATCTCTCTTTTTTTAAAATTAGCGATGCCGGCAATCTGACAGCTGATCAATTGCGCCGATTTTTTAAATAAATTTCGCGCCAATATCTGATTGCCTTCCTTCTGCCCTC
>MGIN01000007.1:30987-31246 GCA_001793775.1 Candidatus Wolfebacteria bacterium GWA1_42_9 | reverse complement strand
CAAGCCCTCGGGACTTTGAGAAAATTTATCAAAGTTCGCCGACTCTAAATTAACCATCTTCTGTTTATCCAGGAAAAAAGCAAAATTCATTCCCGTGCCCACGATCCCGCCGGCAATATTATCAGCCTGGTGCTTAACTAAACCTGATAAGGTTAAGCAAATCGTATCGTTGGCCAAGCTGACAATAATTTTTTTCCCAAACTTATTTAAAATATAGTTTTCAATTTCCACCTCAATCTGTTTGCCCACCAGTCCGTTA
>MGIN01000007.1:28331-30976 GCA_001793775.1 Candidatus Wolfebacteria bacterium GWA1_42_9 | reverse complement strand
TTTTGATCCGAATAATAAAATACCGCCTAACCGGTTATCGTTCAATATCGGTTTTAATGGGTAAGCGAAATTTAAAGCCAAAACCCTGATATTTTTTCTCAAATGAGCTTTAATAAATGCCAAAAAGGCTTTGCCTGTAGAAAAAATCGGTAAATGCTCTTCTTCCAAAGATTCAATAATTGTTTTTTTCCCATCCTGATAAACCAAAGAAACTCCATCCTCTCCCCTCAAAAAATCGTCGTAAGAAAACTCAAGTCCGCTTTTTCCGATTTCATCGTTAAGTTTCAAATTCTTGTCCCTTTCCAAATCGTCCCTGTCCACCAATCCGGTATAGCCCAAAAGATGGGCAAAAGATTCTCCTCCAAAATACTGGCGGGAAAAGTTGCTCTCAATAATTACCCCTGGAACTTCTATTTTTTTTAGTTCAATTGTCTGAGAGACGGAAATGTCTCTCACCAAGAGAAAGTAGGCCTGCTTTTCCAAATTTACCGAGAAAATCAGGTTTTTTGATTCTTCGACATCAAAAGGAACAACGTCGAAAATTTTTTTCAGAACCGAATCTATATTTCCCTCATCTTTAAGAATTTGGGAAAGGTTGAGGACTATGTCAAAACCGGGTTGATTATTAACTAATATTTTTTCATAGCGGTCGTAGATAATCCCCCGGGGGGCCTTTAAAATCATTTGCTGGCCGGAATTAGCCAGTGCTCTCATCTGATAGTCGTTTCCCAAAAAAACATTTATATAGAAAGTTCGAAAAAGAGATACCAAAACAACCAGAGCCGTCAGCCAGCCAATTAATCTGAATAACTTTTCCCGCAACGGCTTTTCTACTACCTCTAACCCTTCTGAGAGGTCATCCAAGACCGCCTCTTCTAAGAAAATCTCTTTTTTACCCATGATTCTAAAATAAAAAATAAAGACCCCAAAATCCCACCGTAAATAAACTCCGTCAGAAAGGAAAGGGAAATAATTGTTCCCGGTCCGTTTCCGAAAAGAACCCAAAAAATTATCTGCCAAAAAAGAAGCAGTGTCAGAAAAACAACCAAACTCCTTTTAGAAAGAAAGGTTCTGAGAATAACAAAGGAGATAAATCCGACTCCAAAGAAGAACAGATGTTCCCAGACAAGAAATGGAAGAAACTTAAACCAAACCAAACTCACTCCTAAAAAGATAAGAAAATACCAGAAGTCAGAAATAAAAAATGAGAGAGCCAAAACCAACACCAGTTCAAAATTGGGAAAAACACCGCCAAGCAAGCGGACCAAAGAAGACAGAATAAAAGTTATCACCAAAACAACTAAACCAATCCAAAAATTTTCTCTTTTCCAAAAATGCGGCTTCACGTTAATAAACCCATAAATTAATTTCCGACCAATACCAAAACATCTCTTAAATCACCCAGGGTATAAGGCAAATCCAAAAGAGCTTCCCAGAAAGCTCCCGAAATGTCTTCTCTGACAACTTTCACTTTCCCCAGAAAAAGACCGTAGGGCATATCTTTGGAAGCGGAAACAATCGCGTCTCCGGGAGAAATTGTCTTGGTTCTGTCCACCAAGGCAATTTTAGGCGAAAGCCCTCCCTCCAGAAGACCATCTATCTCCTTTTCTCCGATTCTTACCGGTAAGGAAAAATCAGGGTCAAAAATGGTGGAAGCTTCGCCTACTTCTCTCCAAACATTGGAGATTGTTCCCACAAAAACCGTTTCGGAGAACATTACCGAATTACCTACGGCCACTCCGTCCTCGGAACCAATATTCAGATAAATCCGGCTTCTAACATTAAAAGGGTAGAGAGAAAAAACTTTAGCTGCCAAATAGCGAGAGTCGGTCAGCTGGTACCTATTGTCAGTAGACTGGATGAGACGGTTTTGTAAATCAAGATTGGCTTTTCGTAAACCGATGTTTTCCTCCATCAGAGAAGAAACTTTAAAGAAATTGGTCAGAAAATTCTCCGGTCCCAAGCTAGCTGGCACAAAAAAATCAGACAGGGCTAAAGCCACAAGAACTGTAAAGATAACCACAACCAATGTTTTCGTTTTCATCGATAAATCTTTATCACTTTGTAAGATGCGGGCAATAAAACTTAAACCGCACTATTCAATATTTACCGGCTTAACCGAGACAGAAAAAAGATGACGATATTTATCCATGCCCTCAACAGTAATACCTATGCCTCGGACAACACAAGTCATTGGATCATCTACTCTGATAGTTCGAACCGCCAGCTCTCGGGAAATCAATTCATCCAGTCCCCTCAAGAGACTTCCTCCCCCCGAAAGATAAATGCCTCTTTTGAGAATATCGCCTGTCAACTCCGGCGGAGTTTGTTCAACGGTGTTTTTAACAGTGTCAATAATCTGTTTGACCGAAGGAATGAGAGCGGTTCTTACTTGGGAGCCCTTAACAATAATTTCCCGCGGTAATCCCGAAGAAAGGTCCCGGCCACCGACAATGATTTCCGACTTGTCTTCTCCCGGAAGAATAGAGCCGATTTCAATTTTAATCCTCTCGGCCGTCGGCTCACCGATAGCAATTTTAAAATTATCCCGGGCAAAGCGGATGATATCTTCATTGAATCTGTCCCCAGCCACTTTCAAGCTTTGAGAAACAACCACCCCACCCATGGAGATAACGGCTACTTCC
>MGIN01000007.1:25941-28301 GCA_001793775.1 Candidatus Wolfebacteria bacterium GWA1_42_9 | reverse complement strand
TTGGCTGTCGGCTCATCAATGGGAAGCCCCGCCCCCAAAACAGCGGCAATTGGCTCCTCTAAAAGATGGACGCTGGAAGCACCTGATAAAACCACCGCATCTTCAACCGATTTTCTTTCCACTTCCGTCAGATTGGTGGGAATAGCCACCACCGCCCGGACATAGTTGAAAAGAGAATCTTTTTTTATCTTGCGGATGAAGTATCTCAGTATCTCCTGAGCCATCGCGAAATCGGAAATAACTCCTCCCACCAGTGGCCGGATAACAGTAATGTGAGGAGGGGTTCGGCCCATCATTTTCTGAGCTTCATCACCGATAGCCAGAATCTGGCCGGTTTTGTTATTAACGGCAATTACTGTCGGCTCGTTAAAGACGATTCCTTCACTTTTGAGATAAACCAAAGAATTGGCGGTTCCCAGATCTATTCCGACATCAGTTTTAAATTTATCCAGTAAAGACATAGTTTCGATACAAATATACGAATGTACTAATTATACTAATCTCAGATATTTGTATGATTAGTAAATTAGTATATTCGCATCGCTACCGATCAAGATAGTTCTTGATGAATGAGAAATCAACCAGCTGGGTTTTTTCTTTTGACCTTTCTTTAAATTCAATCTTATCCCCTGTTTTCTGACTGACCACCAGTCTGACGGGAATTCCAATAAGATCGCTTTCCACCAATTTTTCTCCGGCGGTTTTATTCTTTCTGTCATCAAAAAGAACTTCCACTCCAGCGGCAGCTAGTTTCTTGTAAGCTTCTTCCGCTTGCTTGCCAATTTTTTTATTAACCGCCGCGTCCGATCCAAAAACGGAAAGTAAGTGTGCCTGGAAAGGAGCCAGCGAAGAAGGCCAGAGAAGACCGTCTTTGTCGTGAAAAACTTCGGCCAAAACTCCCATCAAGCGGGAGATACCGATGCCATAACAGCCCATGACCACGTTTTTTTCCTGGCCGTTCTTATCCCGATATTTCAGCGAAAAAGGACCGGAATAATTGGTGCCTAATTTAAAGACGTTGCCTACCTCACTGGCCTGGGCCACTTCAAGGGACGATTTACAAACAGGGCAGTTGCCCGTTTGCTTGGAAGAAAACATTTCTTTGTTCCGGGCAAAACGGCAATGGGGACAACAGACCACTTCGTCTTCTCCGTCTTCAATAAAGACCTGAAACTCGTGGGAATATTTGGAAAAGGTTCCCCCCGACGCCTCCACCCGCCAGGCATCCAATCCCAATTTTTTAAATATACCAAAGTAAGCCCGGGAAACTTTCTCATAAAAATGATCCAGGTCTTTGGCATCCGCATGAAAAGAATAAAGATCTTTCATCAGAAATTCTTTTCCCCTCAAAAGCCCCGATTTAACCCGGGCTTCATCCCGGAACTTGGTCTGAATCTGATAAAGAGAAAAAGGCAGGTCTTTGTAAGAAAAAACGGCTCTTTGTGAAAGAGGAATGATTATTTCCTCATGGGTTGGCCCCAGGGCATATTCTTTTTTGTCCCGGGCAATAACCTTAAAAAGAGCGTCAAAACTCTTCCATCTTCCCGTTTTTTCCCAGTTTTCTTTGGGAGAAAGGACTGGCATCCGGATTTCAAAGGCGCCCAGAGCATTCATTTCTTCCTTGACGATATTTTCTATTTTTTCCAAAACTCTTAAGCCCAGAGGCAAGTAAGAATAGGCGCCAGCCATCAGCTTATCGATAAAACCAGCCCGTACCAAAATCTTGGCGTTGTAGGACTCCTCGTCTTTGGGAAATTCTTTTCTGACAAAATTTGGAAGTTGAGATTGTCTCATACCAATAATTTTAAAACATCTTTAACGCTGACCACTACTAAAAGTAAAATCATCAGAGCAAAACCGACTCCATTAACAATCTGTTGAATTTTGAGGCTGACAGGAGACCCCTTTATTTTTTCAATCGCCAGGAAAATTACCCTTCCCCCATCCAGCGCCGGAAAAGGAAAAATATTTAAAGCCGCCAAGTTTAGAGAAATCAGGGCTGTTAAGTTGAGAAGGTAGATTATTCCCAAACCAGCCGCCTGGGTTGTAGCCCGGTAAATACCTATCGGGCCTGACAAATACCCAAAAAGATTTTCTCCTCCAAAGAAACCGGCAATTAACCTAAAAAGCATAACAAAAATAAATCCAAAAATCTCGACGGAAGTTTTCAGTGCCTCCCAGATGGACTGGTACCAAGGAATTTTCTGGACTCCTCCCATAACCAAAGCCACGCCAATAGCGCCCTGGCCGGGGGGAATTTCTTTTCTGGGAACCAATTTAATTTCTTTTTCTCCTCCCCCGCCCTCCACGGTAAATGAAATTTCTTGTCCCTTGTTTCTATTAACGAAGTCAGTGAAGCT
>MGIN01000007.1:22825-25906 GCA_001793775.1 Candidatus Wolfebacteria bacterium GWA1_42_9 | reverse complement strand
AAACAAAATTCATCAGCACCCCCGCCGACAAAACGATTGCTCTTTGCCAGATGGGTTTATCGGAGAAATAGCCGCTCTTGCCTGAAGCTTCCTTGGTCGGAAAAAATTTTTCTTCTACAAACACATCTTTTTCCATAACTTCCCCATCCGTGGTAACGGATATTTCTTTTTCTTCAACGGTGATTTCTACTGCAGTGTTTTGTCCGCGTCGGTCCGCGTTTAGTCCGCACAGGTCCGCGTCCGTGCCATCTTCCCCGGCAATTTTAACAAACCCCCCCAGAGGGATGACGTTAATGCTCCAAAGAGTTTCTCCTCTCTGCCACGACCAAAGACGGGGAGGAAATCCGATGCCAAATTCATCTACCTTCATTCCCGTCCTTCTAGCCGCCAAAAAATGACCCCATTCGTGGACCAGAATCAGCACCGCCAGCACAACGATAAAAATTATTATATCAACAAACATAGATTATTCGCTGATTTCTTTTATTTTCCTGTCCAACTGTTCGTCTATTTCTTCATTAAATTTATCAATCAGCTTCTGTAACTTCTCATTCAATTGAAATCTGTCATCCTCGGTTATTTCTCCCGATTTTTCCTTGTCGCCGATTTCTTTTTTAGCTTCATCTCTTAAGGTTCTCGATTTAATCTTAGTTTCTTCGGTCTTCCCTTTAATTAATCTTATCAGTTCGTCTTTTCTTTCCTGAGTAAGGGAAGGAAGATTGATATGAATTACATTCCCATCTGGCGTTCCTTGAAGGTTAAGGGCAGCCGAAATAGCTTTAACTATTCCCGAAACCGCCGCCTTATCCCAAACCGAAATCTGAATTTCCCGGGGAGGAATAACGTTAATGGAGCCCACCTGTTTAATGGGCACTTTCTGGCCGTAATAATCGACGGCAATATCCTCTACTAAAGCCGGGGTGGGACGATTGCTTCTGACTGAAGACATTTCTTCCCTAAACGTTCTTTTGACTCCCTCAAGAGCCAAAGTAAATTTCTGCTCAATCTCACTACTCATAGGTACAATTTTAAGAAAAAACAGATGTTTCAATCATACCCTGAGTTAGGCTAAAAAACAAACCGTCTCAACCAGACAAACTGCGCTAATTTTATGATATAAGAACAAAAAAAAACGGACCGCAAGGGTCCGTTTTTTTAAATCATTACCGACTCAATATTACTCTCTCTCCGGCAAAGTAAAAGGAGCTGACTTGGAATTGATTGGGTAGGTCGTCTATCTTCCAGTTCTCTCCGCCATCAGAACTGGTGTAAATTTTGTTTTTGACAACCACATAAATCTTTCTTCCATAAGCGGCAAAGGCATCCAACTTCTTTTCCTGAACGGGAAGATGTTTAAAAGGAACGAATGATTTGCCGTCGTCGTGACTGACAAAAAGACCGTCCCGATTCAAAAGATAGAGATTTCCCACTTGGTCCAAATCCAATCTTTTGGCTCCGGGAGAAGAGAAGAGAGTTCCCCCGGGAAGATTAATTTTCTTAAATTCCCCTTCCAAATCGGCGCTTCTGGCAACGGTTCCCGATTTAAACAAAAGGAAGAAATAGCCATTAATAGAGCGATAGATTTTGACTACCGGAGAAGAAAAAGCATTGACCACTTTAGCTTCCTTAGTTTCCAAGTTGAATCTTATCAATTGACCGTTGGAAATGGCCAGATAGAGATAGTTTCCCGATCGATAGAGATCGTAGGCAGCTTCATCGTCAAAGTCCATTAACTTTTCCAGGTGGAAAAAGTAGTCATAGGTCCGGTAAACTACTCCCCGATTGTCTTTGAATACCGAAATAAAGTAATCTTCTCCGCTCGCAGAAGCGGGAATCACCCGAAAAACGATAGAGCCGGAATTAATTTCATTATTGGAAGAGATGAAATGGTCCCAGGTCAGTCCCCCGTCCCGGCTCAAGAAAAGCCCCCTGTCAGTGGCGGCATATATCAAATTGCCCGGAAAAACTCCGTCCATATCAAAAACCTTAATGGAAAGATTCGGCTCCAAAATTGCCCTGTGAAAATTTTTAAAGTTATCAAAAGAAATCAGAAATTCGCCGACCGATTCGGTCCAGTCAGTTTCTACCATGGCCGAGGCTGAAGCAAAAAGCGGGGAAGAATCGCCAAGCAGGCCCAGTGATTGGCCTCCGGTAGTCAGTCCCAGATAAATTCCGACAACGGCAACTATAATAAGAAAGAAAACGATAACTTTATCCATAAATAATATAATGCGAAACTACAAATTAATTATGCTAATTATGCGAAATATTTGCATGGGCGCGTTCGCATTGCCGGAGCTTTGCGGAGGCGCGCTGTTCGCATGCTAGATGTCGCTTAACATTTTTTTTATTTGAATTCTTTTATTGACCGTCAGAGTTTTCAGGAGCCAAAGAGTTTGGTTAACAGAAGCCATAGTGGAACTGTTTTGAGGCAAATTTTGGTTTAGTTTTAAAATCAACTCCTCAAAAAACAAATCAAGTTTCCGGGGATCTTTGTCACCCAAAGAAAGAATTTTCTCCGTCAAATCATTAATGACCGCAGGTGTTTTTTTTGAGAGAACCGAGGAAATTAAATTCTCTATCTTTTCCAAACTCTTTTTCTGCCGGACAATCCGCAGAGCCCGGCCAATTCTGCCAAAGGCCTTGCTAGCTGTCTCTTTCATGTCAACGTCCTTAATTTTACCATATTCTGACAAAAAGTCAAGTATCTTCCCGGAAGAGAGCCGGGGGAAGTAAATCTTTAAAAAACGTGAGGAAATAGTGGGCAAAAACACTCCTGGGTCCTTGGCAATAGCAATAATTACTCCCGACGGGGGTGGTTCCTCTACTATTTTAAGAAGGGCATTTTGGGCCTGGTCAGTCAGCCATTCGGCATCTCTGATAATTGCCAAACGATAAGCTGAAGCAATTGGCGTCTGGAATAAGAATCTTCCTATTTCCCGGACGGCATCAATACCAATACTCTCTTGATTGGATTGGGAAGATTTTTTTTGTAATTCATCAAAATCAATTAAGAGAGCTTCTTTTAAATCTTTTTTGGGTTCTTCAAAGGAATCGTTTTCCAAATAATTAGCCAGACTT
>MGIN01000007.1:10745-22802 GCA_001793775.1 Candidatus Wolfebacteria bacterium GWA1_42_9 | reverse complement strand
TTCCGGGTCTCCAAAAAAAAGATAAGCGTGGGCAAGCCGACGCTCGTCCGCCAGGCGTTTGAAGTCGGAAATTAAAGAGTCATAACCAAAAATCATATTTAACCGACACCGATTACAAATGGACACGTACGATTTTCTTAAACCGTCCCCGTAGGGTTCATGATACTAAAAATTCGTAGGTTCGAGTGCATTCGCGTGTTGGTGTCGCTGATTAGAGCTTGCTTAGGAGTGTTCTCTTATAAACATCCAAATGGCTCAGAATCAAACCTGTGCCTTTGGCAACGCAGAAAAGAGGTTCTTCGGCAACATAAGCGCTTACTCCCAGAGCTCTCTTGAAGAAAGCCGGCAAATTATCTATATAAGCCCCTCCTCCCGAAAGAATAATCCCCTTTTCCATAATATCAGCTACCAGCTCCGGAGGAGTTTGATTAAAAACCTCCTGAATGGCCGAAGCGGTTTCCACCAGATACGGATGAAGAGCTTCGGCAATTTCATTAGAGCTTAAAAGAATGTCTTTGGGAAGGCCACTGGTCATATCCCGGCCCCTGATTTGATGCTCTTTTTTGGAACGGGTGGCAATGGCCGAACTGACAGCGATTTTAACGTTCTCCGCCGTCTGTTCACCGATATAGAGGCCGTATTTCTTTTTGACATAATCGGCGATAGCCTGGTCAAAACGGTTTCCGGCAATTCGCAAAGAAGCCCAGGAAACAATTCCTCCCAAAGAAACGACCGCTACTTCGAAAGCTCCTCCGCCGATATTAACGATCATATTCCCCGAATGAGAGTTAATGGGAATACCCGCTCCCAGAGCCGCTAAAATCGGTTCCTTGACTACATAGGCATTCTTGGCTCCGGCTTCAACCGCCGCGTTTATAACCGCCCTTCTTTCTGTTTGAGTAATACCGGCCGGCACGGAAATGACCACATCCGGTTTAATCAATAAATTAAAGGGTCCGATTGCCTTTTGGATAAAATACCTTAACAGAGCTTTGGTAATATAATAATCGGCAATCACTCCGTCCTTGAGAGGTTTATAAGCAATGATGTCGGAGGGGGTTTTGCCCAGCATTTCTTTGGCTTCTTTTCCTACAGCAATCACCCTGTTTTCGGGAAGTTCCAAAGCAACCATCGTCGGCTCATTGATAACAAATCCTTTTTGGGGAACAAAGACCACTGTATTGACCGTCCCCAGGTCTATTCCGATCTTAGTCGTTAACATGCCAAATTTTTGTAAATTTAAATTCTTATTGAAATTTGTCTAAAAATTTGAGCATCCCGCTCTTACCGCAAGGGCGAGGTGGACAATTCTTGCAGAAACGTTTTTATACTAATTCTTTCACAAAAAATATGCAAACTAATTTATCCTCTTAATCTCTGCCCCCAAACTTCTCAGTCGGCCGTCCATATTTTCATAACCTCTGTCTATAAATTCAATGTTGTTGATAACGGTCTCTCCTCTGGCTATCAAACCAGCTAAAACTACCGCCGCACCCCCTCTAATATCTAAACTGGAAACTTCCGCTCCTTTCAGTTCGGTTGGTCCTTCAATAACAACCCTGTTGGGGTTGAGAATATCGACGTCAGCCTTCATCAGTTTCAGTTCTTCAAGATAGCGAAATCTTCCCTCAAACATCGTGTCAAATATTTCCGTTCTCCCCTCCGCTTGAGTCATCAGGACGGCATATTGCGGCTGGAGGTCAGTGGGAAAGCCGGGGTAAGGTCTTGGGTCTATGTCCCGGGCAATGAGTTTACCGTGTTTTAAAGTTTTCACGTATTCCTTGCCGTCTTTCTTTACTATCTCAAACTCTGCTCCGACGTCTTTCAGCTTTTTGAAAAAAAGATCGGAGTGGCAAGAATTTACCGGACCGACAGTAATTTCGGAATTGGTCAAAATACCGGCGATAATATAGGTTCCGGCTTCAATCCTGTCAGGTAAAATTTCGTACTCGGCACCTTTGAGCCGAGTCACTCCCTCAACTTCTATTTCATGGGTGCCTGCTCCTTTGATTCGAGCCCCCATTTTATTCAAAAAATCAGCCAGATCTTTTATTTCCGGCTCGGCGGCGGCAACATGAATCTTGGTCGCCCCTTCTGAAAAAACCGCCGCCATTATGGCATTTTCAGTTGCCGTAACGCTCATTTTCTTTAGAACAATGTGGCCGGCTTTGGGTTTTCCGGAAAGATAGAACCTCTCATCTTTATATTCAATTTTTACCCCCATTTGTTCAAAAACATCCAGGTGGTCGTCGATTGGCCTGGTTCCGATAAGACACCCTCCCGGCTGGCTGAAAATAGCTTTTCCGAACCTGGCCAGAAGAGGACCGATGAGAATAATCGACCCTCTTAATTTTTTCATCTCCTGTTCGTTGGGATGGGATGAATTAACGTTTTTTGTGTCTACCAGAACACTGCTTCCATCAAACTTTAGAGATGCTCCAATTCCCGAAAGCATCCCGAGAAGCTTTTCAATGTCGCTGATTCGGGGAACGTTTTTGATAACACAAGGAGAGGCGGCTAAAAGCGACGCCGAAATTATTTTTAAAGCGGCGTTTTTTGCTCCTCCAACAGTTACTTCCCCTGTTAGTTTTTTTCCTCCCTCCATTAAAAACTTAGACATTAGAGTAAAGATTGTTATATACTTAGATTATATCCGAAAACAGATAGATGTAAAATCGTCAAATCCCAAATTCCTGCCTGCTCACCTGGCTGAAGCTCCAGCGAAGCGGGCCGGCCCGCAAGCAAATATTCAATATCAAATCCCTGCCTGCCGCCTGCCTGCCGGTAGACAGGGCAGGCAGGAAATCCAAAACCCAAATTTCCAAGTTTTTCAGATTTCGGTCATTTAGTCATTGATTAGTTATTTGGATTTTGACATTTGGATTTTAAAATTCTTATTTTTAAACATGTCCATTTCTTTTAGAAGGAAACTTTTTATCTTTTTTGTCTTTGTTTTTCTGGCTGTCGGAACAGGAGTTGTTTATTATTCTCAGGGATTTAGAATAGACTTATCCTCTTTTAAAATCCAGAAAACGGGGGCAATTTATGTTGAAACTAGTCCTCGAGATGTGCAAATTTTTCTTAACCAGAAAGAATACCGGAATAATTCCGGGATTCTTCAAAAAGGAACGCTTCTTTCCGACGTTCTTCCCAAAAAATACCGCCTGATTTTAAAAAAGGACGGTTTTTATGATTATGAAAAAAATGTGGAAGTTTTCCCTTCCCAAGTAATTAGAATCTTAAATGCTCTTCTTGTTCCCCAAAAAATAGAGAAAGAGAATGCCTTGGAAGAGATTAAGGGAGATTTGCTTGTTGACAGACTCCCCACCCGGGAAACAATCACTCAAGACACGACCAAAAACATATTTTATCTTTACCCAGCCAACACCGTCGCTTCTAACCTGACATCAAAAATAGCTTCTTTTTTAAAGCTCAAAATAACCCGAATCAATTTTTTCCCCGGAGAAACGGATAAATTTATCGTTCAGACCAGCAAGGGAATTTACGGCGTGGATCTAAAACAGCAAAAAGCCAGCCCCCTGATTGAAGGAGAAATAGAAAATTTTACCTTTACCGACAAAAATCTTTACGCTGTCAAAATTCAGAAGGGCAAAACAACCGTTACTGCAAGAGAAATAGTTATTTATGATTTGGTTCTCAATAAATCAATTACCCAAGAAAAGCTTGCAGCCGAAAATAAGGTAGCTGATCTAAAGACTTCTTCCGACTTGCTGGCCCTGCTTTTTGAAAACGGTGCTCTTTGGCTCTATAAATTTTCCGATAGAACTTTCCTCCAAATCGCCCACTCGGCCAAACAGGCGTCGTTTTCTCCCGACAACGCTAAAATTGTTTTTCAGGACAAAGACGGCAAGGTGTTTGTCTATCTTCTCAGCGACGATATTATTTCTTTAGAAACGTTCAAAAATAATTCTCTCAGGGTAAAAATTACCGACGCCTTAAAAATAGAAAAAATATTTTTCTCCGATGATTCTTCTCATTTTATTGTCGTCTATCCCAAACAAATCTATCTGGCAGAACTGACCAGGCACGAACCGAATAACCAGTTTTTTATCGGCGACAAAAAAGGGAGCGTTCTTTACTCCCCCAAAGAAAATAAGATTTATTTTATTGAAAACTCGTCCTTGAAGGCTATCGGCTTAAACTTTTCCGAGTAAAGAGAAGCCAGAGACTCAAACAGAGAGCCCCCAAAATATCCATCAGAAAATCCCCCATAGTATCAGTGATACTTTGCTGAAGATACCAAAAAAAATACTGACTTAAAATAAATTCGTGAAATTCCCAAAAGACTCCCAAAAGAGCGGCAAAAGAAACAGCCAAGATCAGGATTCTTATCTTTTCCCATTGATGTCCGGCAATCTCCGGAACGAACATGTTGTGAAAAAGGAAAAAGAAAAGAAAAGCTGCCCAAGCTCCGCCTAGGAAGTGAAGAAGAGCATCAATCCAAGAATAATCAAGATGCCACCTAAAAATAAGGGTCGGAATGTAGACAAGCGCTATAACAACAAGGAAAGCAACGACCGATTTTAGAGAAATCTCCATGTGAAGTTGTTGTCAATTTTAAATCTCTAATCCTTGACCAACAGACAAGCCGGTACAATATCAAAGTCAAGGATTAAAGACCTAGATTCTAACGCTTGCTCCACTGAGGAGCTTTTCTCGCTTTTTTCAATCCGTACTTCTTCCTCTCCACCATCCGAGCATCTCTGGTAATAAATCCAAAACTTCTCAATTTTTTCTTCCAATCGGCGTTGAATTTAATCAAGGCCCGGGAAATCCCGTGGCGAACAGCTCCTGCCTGGGAAGAAATGCCCCCACCGTTCACTTTAATTACCACCGAAAACTTATCCAAAAGACCAATTTTTTCCAAAGGGGCCGTCGCCTCTGACTGGTAGGCAGGCATAGGGAAATACTTTTCCAAAGGTTTTCCATTTATAAAAAAACCCTCGTGCTTTTCCTTGCCAGCTTCGGATTTTTCAAAAATTCTCACTCGCGCAGTTGATGTTTTTCTTCTGCCAACCGCTTCAATGTATCTGCGAGTATCTTCTTCTGGTTTTGAAGCGACAACTGTTTTTTTATGTGTAGTTTTTTTCTTTTCCATATAATTACAATACGAAATCACCTGCCCGACTTTGCCTGAGACAAACTCAGGCGGGTGGGCAAATTAATTATGTTAATTATGCAAAACTTATTCATTACCCGTCTTTTTCGCAGCATTCGCATATAATATTTCGCTGTTTCGCATTATATCATTCAAATATTAATCTCCTTATTCTCTTGGCTCGTAATTTATTCTTAGGAAGCATATTGAGTACTGCTTTTTTTAAGACATATTGAGAACCGTGTTTCTCTAAAACATTCTTTAGTTTTCTCTCTTTTAAGTGACCGATTTGGGTAGTGTGGGAGTAGTAAATTTTCTGGCTGGCCTTATTTCCGCTAAAAGAAAGCTGTTTCACGTTCTTAACGATTACCCGGTCGTCTCCTGCCAAGCGCGGTTCCCAGCCGGGGTTCTTCTTCCCCTGCAAAATAACGGCAATTTCCGAAGCTATTCTGCCAAATCTTTTATCTTTGCAATCAATGATGTAATCTGCCATAAAAATATGAAATTTTGAGTGTCAGCGATAAAAATGAATTTATTTTTATGAGCATCCACCAAAATTTTTCCGTGGTGCTGTCGATAGGCTAGGAAAGCTTGCAAATCCCCCACCGACAACCGATTTTAATAACTCATCGGAAAAATTTAGGCGGATAAACTTTTTATAATTCTGAATTTATTCGCTTCGCTCTAAATTTACAAATAAAAACTTTATTTCTTCCCCTCCACAATCAACTGTTCGATGTTTTTGGGAGCTTCTTCGTAATGGGAAAATTCCATCGTAAAGGTTCCTCTCCCTTGAGTCATTGACCTTAAATTAGTAACATACCCGAACATTTCCGACAAGGGCACTTTGGCATCAACCACCTTCATCATAATCCTGTCGGACAAAGACTCAATGCGACCTCTCTTGGAATTTAAATCTCCGGTAACGTCTCCCAAAAAATCGGGGGGAGTAATTACCTGAATTTTCATAATCGGCTCTAAGATTACCGGCTGAGCTCTCTTGGCTGCTTCCTGGAAGGCCATTGACCCGGCAATTTTGAAAGCCGCTTCGGAAGAGTCCACCTCATGATAAGAACCGTCAAAAAGAGTTACTTCCGTATCGGTCACCGGATAACCAGCAACAATACCTCTGTCCATCGCTTCCTTGATTCCTTTTTCCACCGCCGGAATGAATTCCTGAGGAATAATTCCCCCCTTAATTTGATTGACAAAGACAAAACCCTTGCCTCTCTCCAAGGGTTTGATTTTGATTTCAACATGTCCGTATTGTCCGCGTCCTCCCGACTGGCGGATATATTTGCCTTCCGCCTCGGCATTGGCCCGAACGGTTTCCTTGTAGGAAACCCGCGGACGTCCGACGTTGGCTTCTACTCCAAACTCTCTTTTCATCCGATCAACTAAAATTTCCAAATGCAACTCTCCCATTCCCCAAATAATAGTCTCTCCCGTTTCCAAATCCCCCGTCACTCTGAAAGTCGGATCTTCGTCAGCCAGGCGCCTTAAAGCCAGGCCCAATTTTTCCTGGTCGGCTTTAGTTTTCGGCTCAATCTTCAGGTTAATCACCGGCTCTTTGAAAGTAATTCCTTCCAAGATAATCGGATCTTCTGGGCTACAAAGAGTATCCCCGGTGCCGGTACCTTTAAGACCAACAATTGCCCCCAAATCGCCGGCAAACATTTCTTCCACGTCTTCCCGGTGATTAGCGTGCATTCGGACAATTCTTCCTACTCTCTCTTGGTTATTTCTGGTAGAGTTTAAAATATAAGTTCCTTTTTTCATCACTCCGCTGTAGATTCTAAAATAAGTCAGATTGCCGACAAAAGGATCGGTGGCAATTTTAAAGGCCAGGGTTGTTAAGGGTTCGTTGTCGCTGGGTTGGCGGATAATTTCCTCTCCCGTTCTGGGACTAGTTCCTTTAATCGGCTTTAAATGATTAATTTCCAAAGGAGAAGGAAGATAATCAATTACTCCGTCCAAAACAAACTGGACCCCTTTATTTTTTAAGGCCGAACCGCAAAAAACTGGAACTAACTCATTATCAATGGTAGCTTTTCTTAAAACCCTTCTTAAATCATCCAAACCAATTTCTTCTCCGGCAAGATATTTTTCCATCAGCGTTTCTTCTTTCTCAACAATTTTTTCAACTAAACGGGCTCTCTTCTGCTCAACTTGCCCGACCATTTCCCGAGGAATTTCTATCTCTTCAATATTCTCTCCGTGATCACCTTTGAAAACAAAAGCTTTTTTTTCCAAAAGATCGACAACACCCTGAAAATTTTCTTCCGACCCAATAGGCAGCTGAACCACTACCGCGTAAGGAGTCAATTTCTCTAAGATAGAATTGAAAGAATTTTCAAAACTGGCACCCATTCTGTCCATTTTGTTAATAAAACAGATGCGGGGGACTTTATATTTATCGGCTTGGTGCCAGACTGTTTCCGATTGAGGCTCCACTCCGGCCACGCCGTCAAAAACAACCACCCCTCCGTCCAAAACTCTTAAACTTCTCTCAACTTCGGCAGTGAAATCAACGTGGCCAGGGGTATCAATAATATTAATACGGTGCTCTTTTTCCTTTTTTAATTTTGCTCTTTGAGAATCATCAGCGGCTTTTTTTACCTCCCTGACTTGAGTCCAGAAACAGGTAGTGGCTGCCGAAGTAATAGTGATGCCTCTTTCTCTTTCTTGTTCCATCCAATCCATAATGGCCTGGCCTTCGTGAACCTCACCGATTTTGTGAGAAATTCCCGTATAAAAAAGAATCCGCTCGGAGACGGTGGTTTTACCCGCATCAATATGAGCTATGATTCCGATATTTCTATATCTTTCTAGTGGATAACGCATACAAATTCAAAATGCGAAATTACAAATTAACTATGCAAATTTTGCGAAATTTAAATTCATTTATTTTCGCGGTATTCGCATGGAATAGTCCGCTGTTTCGCGTTGCATTAGCGGACAAAATGAGCGAAAGCTCGGTTGGCTTCAGCCATCTTATGAACGTTTTGTTTCTTTCTAATAGCCGACCCTTCGTTATTAAAAGCAGCGATGATTTCTTCGGCCAATTTGGCTGCCATCGGCTTTCCTTTGACGGAGCAAGCTCCATCAATAATCCACTTACAAGCCAAAAAGAACTTTCTTTGAGGTCGCACCTCCCGAGGCACCTGATAGTTGGCTCCCCCTACTCTTTTAGAAACAACCTCAAACACGGGCGAGGTATTTTCAATTGCTTTTTCAAAAACTTCCAGGGGGTTAGTTTTGGTTTTTTTTTCTATGTTATTCAGAGCCTGATAAACAACTTTTTGAGCTACCAATTTCTTTCCATCCTTCATCAGATAGTTAATAAACCGGGACAAAGCCAGATTAGAAAATCTGGTTTCCAGTTTAATCTCTCTTTTTTTGGATTTCTTTTTTCTCATAGACTAAAGCGTATCGATCCCAATATACAAATGTGCTAATTATGCAAATAGAAGACCTGAATCATTAGTATCATTAGTAGATTCGCATATTCGCATCGATACTTTATTTTCCTTTCTTCACTCCATACTTTGATCTCTCCTGCTTTCTTTTTTCCACGCCGGTGATGTCAAACCGTCCCCGGACAATATGATAACGAACTCCCGGCAGGTCCTTGACTCTTCCCCCCCTAATCATCACCACCGAGTGTTCCTGAAGATTGTGGCCTTCTCCAGGAATGTAGGCAGTCACTTCGGAGCCATTGGTCAAACGGACACGAGCCACTTTTCTTAGAGCCGAGTTCGGTTTTTTAGGGGTGGTTGTAAAAACTTTCAAACAAACCCCTCTTTTAAAAGGAGAGGGGGAAAGAACCGGTCGGTTTCTAATCGTATTAAAATAGAATTCCAAAGACGGCGACTTTGACTTTCTGGTCGCTTTTTTTCTTCCCTTTTTAATTAGTTGGGTAACTGTCGGCATGCCAATGTTATTTATTATTTTTGGCGAAACTCAACGTTGAGCTAAAAATATAACTACAATATTGAGCACCCCGCTTTAATTTTGCCCTTGTTTATTCTGCGGAGCGCGGGTACCGAATAGGTACACCCCGTTATGAGCGAAGCGCTTCGCCCCAGGGAGGGATGAAGTTATTCACTCCTCGCACTTCGCCTGGTAATACAGAAGCAAAATTAGGGCGGGGTCAAGGTTTTGTAATTTCGCCTTACGGCGGAAACAAAGCCCTTGAAATATAGCAAAAATCACCGGTCTATGTCAATAAATGGAAGAGAAGGCTAATTAAAGGAATAATTAACCCAAAACCAAAAAAGATGAAAAGGATAAAAATCATCATTCCGTACCTCTCCAGCGCTCCAAAAAGATAGTCGAATTTTCTTGGCAGAAGGGAAAAAAGAATTTTGGAACCATCCAAAGGAGGAATGGGGACTAGATTAAAAATCATCAGAGAAAGATTAACAATAATAGCTATCTCCAAAAAAACGGGGTTAAATCCCAAATTCAGATAATTTCCGACTCTCAGAATCAAAGAAGTTAAAAGAGCCAGCAGAAAATTGCTGACTGGACCGGCGGCGGCAATTAATCCCGAACCCTTTTTTGAATCTTTGAGATTAAACGGATTATAGGGCACTGGCTTGGCCCAGCCAAAAATAAAAGATCCCCCCGATACCAGATATAAAGAAATCGGTAAAAGGAAAGAACCAAAAAAATCCAGGTGCTTTAGCGGATTGAGAGTCAGACGGCCGGCGTCTTTAGCGGTCGTATCCCCCAATCCCAAAGCTACCAGCCCATGAGAAACCTCATGGATAATCACTGAAAAAATCAAAATAACTAGCTGAAAAATTAGGATAATTTCCATTATAAATCTTGCTCAGAGGCATTAATAATTTTCAAAACATCCTGGGGAAGAATGGTGGGGGACGGCTCGGAGATATCAAACGGATAATTAAAATCCCTCAAAACAAACTGAACCACCGGCTCCGGGCTATCCGTAAGATACAAACCAACTTGGTGGGGAAGAAGATCTTCTTTTCCTATCCAAATTTCCCACCTGGCTTTCAACAGGTCTTTCTTTTCCAACCAACTCCCGGTCGTTACCAGCGGTTCCAGTAGCGAAAAAATCGAATCAGCCAGTTCTTCTCGGGGAAGAATCCAAAGGTGATAAAATCCGTTTTCCGACGGAAGTTTCTCTATCTCTATAAAATCTTCTCTGGAAAAAACGCGGTTGGAAAAATTATTCTTTAGATTGGAAACGCTGTTTAGGTTAAGAGAATAAAAAAGCAGGTTGCTTTTTAAAAACACTTGGGGAAGAAAAAGGCTGGTGATATCAGATGGTCCGGTTCTTCCCAAATCAACCCAAGGAAAGCCGGAAAGGGGTTCTAGTTGATTTGCGGCTTCGTTCAGATAGTGGCCAGTGTTTAAATAAAAACCGTCGGGACTAATTTGGATTAAGCCCACTCTCCAAATTTCCCACTCATGGCCGTCCAGAGTGGCCGTACTCGAAAATGCTCTTTTAGAGACGTTGGCATCTTTCAGGTCAACCGAACCCAAAAGATTTATTTTGAGAATACTGTTCTGATCGGTTCCCTCCAGAAGCGTTGCAAGATATTTATCTTCTCCAAAACTTATATTCCCCACCCTAACCGCTGCCGAAGATTCAAAACCAAGAGAATTAATCGCCGCCAGATTTCTAAAAGACCTTTGAAAAATTGAGAGTGATGATTGCCAATAGAGGAAATACCACAAAAGAAACCAAACCACCGCTCCTAAAACAATTCCTAAAAAGACAAAAAACCATAATTTGTGAAGACGGATAAAGTTAAAGAACCTCCCGCTGGAAACGGGTTCTGCCCCTGCCCCAACTTCTTCTCTGATTCTCTTGTATTTTCCCCAAGGAATAGCCGCCCGGCTTTTTCCTTTCCACTCTTCCGTCCAAAAACTTTCGGGAAGTTTATTTTCCCTCTTCATTCTCTGCAAAGTAGCCTCAATTTCCCGATAGTTATAGCCCTCCAAAATCAAATCACCCACGATTTTTTCTCTTGAGTCCCCCCGCTCCACTCTATTCTTGATTAAATCAGAAATGGATTTTTCTCCCGACATAGTCGGGCTGCCGGGAATTGAACCCGGTTCGCACGCACCCCATGCGTGTATACTACCGGTGTACTACAGCCCGTTAGAAATCGAATATCAAATACAGTATACCGAATACCGGAGTAAGTTCAACAAAAAATTGCCTCTCGGGCGATTTTATCTCCAATCGCAAAGTATTATCTACTTAACCCCCAATATCCATCTAACCAAAACTTCCGCTAAATCTTTCTCTTTCTTTAGAAAACCGTGTCCCGCTCCTTTGATAATCGCCGCAGTAAATCGTCTGGAATTGACGGCGTTTTTCCTAAATATCTTGGTCAGTTCCCCGGCCGAGCGGTCTAGATATTCGTCTTTTGAACCGACAACCGTTAAAACCGGAATTTTTACGCTTTTCAGTTCTTTCCATTTGGCTCTGGAGTTGGAATACGGAAAAACGTCTTCCCTGCTCCCGGCAGTGTAAAGACTAAGATAGCGCTGAGCGCTTATTATCAGAACCGGCAAACCTTTTTTAAGGAAAATCTCCTGAGGTAGACACAAATTGGCTCTTTTTTTGATTCGTGATATTTTTCTGACTTCTTTCAAGACCGGTTCAAATTTTTTGCCCAAAGCTTTTTTCTGACCGACCAAATCGCTCATCGGCCCAACCAAGGCGAGACCTTTTATTCTCCGGTCATTCTTTTTATAAACATAGTAAAGCGATTTATTGGCGCCGGTAGAATGACCGACTAAAAAAACACGGCGGTATCCCCTTTTTTTCAGAAGGTTCAAAATCGCGGCGATGTCATAGACACAACTCTCAAACTTTTCAAATCCTCCCCCCGCCAAAATTTTTTCCTTTCCCTTTCTAAACTTTTCCGCCACGGCAGACCCTCGCGTATTAA
>MGIN01000007.1:3301-10556 GCA_001793775.1 Candidatus Wolfebacteria bacterium GWA1_42_9 | reverse complement strand
TTGCCCGACGGCAATTTTCAAAAACACTTTCTTCTTTATACTTTCAACTTTCTACTTGCCGGCTTTTGCCAGTTTTTTAATACACCCGGCACAGGCTAAAATCCGCTTGCCGTTGGCGAGGCGCGTTTTTTGAAGATTGGGATATCTTCTTGATTTCTCCGTAGGGTTGTACTTTCCTCTCAGTTTATTTCTTTTTCTGGCGACAAGAGAACCCTTGCCACAAATTTCACACTGACGCATAAATTACTGCTCTATACTTTCAACTTTGCACTTTCCATTAAATTGCAAGAGCCCCACCTAAAGATCTTCCCAGCTAAACGCCAGGTGGGTGGGCTCAATCTGGCTCCAAAGAGACAGATACTGTTGCCCTCCCTTAAAAAAACGATTAATCCGAGAATCTTGTCGGCAGGGCTCACAAAAATACTAACAAGACATGATAATAAAGTCAAAACAAGCTATTAGCTCTCTATAATTTTCAATAATTCTCTCCTCTCTTCTTCATCAGGATCTTCACCTGCAAATATCTTCCCCAAAGCCACAAGAATCCTTTCCAAATCAGGGTTGTTTTTTTCCTCTACTTTCCCTATTTCCTTATAGGCCTCATCTCTATTATGGACAAAAAGGTCGCAGACAAATCTAAGCTGTTCTTCTACTCTTTTGTCCCCTTTTGATATTCTTTCTATCAGTAAATCAACTAATCTCCTTCCTTCCCCGACCGTAATCTCTTCCAGTTCACCCTTAAGATATTTGCGGTAAATAGTTGGTGCTTCAAATTTATGCTCGGGAAACTTATTCCCTCCCAAAGATCCTATTCCCATATATTTATTAATTAATTATTGTCTAAATTATAATACATTTTTAAAAATTATGTAAACAACTAAAGACCTAATAACTTAGACATCTGACTTATAAGAGAGACAACCACTGGAGGTGGCAACAGGCTGTATGACTTTTCCCCATTTTCATCTATAACCGTCCAAGGCTCTTCTATTACTTTTACTTCACTGCCACTCAACTCATATCTATACGCAGGAGTAATTTCGTAATCATCAACCTCATCAGGGACAGTTCCAACCGGAACGGAATTTCTCAAATATATTTTAGGCACCCCTTCCAAACCCATAAGAGTTCTCATTATATTATCATCCAACTCTATTCTCTCTCTTATCGCTTCAATTCCTAAATTATCCCCTTCTTTGGCAACCATTCTCGGTCCATTACAAGAAGGGTCGTCGCATATAAGGAAGAATTCGTTTTTCTCCCGGTCATAGCCGACATTTTTCGTTTTAAGAAGTTTTGTGTTTCTGGGAACGTGGCAGACTGGACAAACGACCCTATACTTCATTCTTTCATCAATAACCGCTTCGGGAACATCTATAAAAACGAAAAAGTCCGGGTCATTTCTATATCCCATCAAATCACGGAAATACAAAGAATAAGAGACCTGATCAAGAGTCCTGGGAAAGCCATCAATAAATACCGCTTTTCTCCCAGCCGCGTCAATTTCTTTTCTTACCAGAGCCAGAATCAATTCAGTAGGAAGGAGTTTTGAGGTAGATCTGCCCAACAAAGAATCGACAGCTTCGTCTAAAGAGATAAAACCCCTATAGTTCTGCTTCAGATACTGTATCAAGTCAGCCTTCTTGCTTTCGTCTTCCAAAATTGTGTGAGCGTCTCTGACTATATCTCCAACAGAAACGTGTTTTACATGTTCAGCCCCAACCGCCTCAGCAAAAAGTTTTGAATAAGTTCCTTTGCCTGAATTTTTCTTACCCAAAAGAAAGGCCACAAAAGTATCGTCCCCGAGATAATCTTTAACCTTTTCTATTTCGCTACCTGCCTTTAGAGTAAAGTATTTCTTTCTTTCAACTGGGTCGTCAAGACCAAATCTTTGATTAACTCCTTCAATTTTTGTTTTAAATATTGGAAACGATAAATCCCTCATTTCTTTCTTTCATTACTTATCTTTCTTGATAATCTGTATTCCGAGTTCTTTTAGTTGTTTCTCATCAGCCGGGCCGGGAGAATGCATCATCAAATCCCTGCCGTCACCGGTTTTAGGAAAGGCAATTACTTCCCGGATATTGGGCTCAATTTCTAAAACCATCACCAACCTATCAATTCCCGGAGCAATCCCCCCGTGTGGCGGAACACCATAGGAAAACGCCTCTAGCATATGTCCAAATTTCTCCTTAATCTCCTCCGGTTGGTTGCCCATTGCTTCAAAAACAGATGCTAAGATATCCGGATCGTGAGTCCGAATAGAACCGCCGCCGATTTCACAACCATTTAAAACAAAATCGTATTGCCTGGCCAGAAGACCGGAGGGGTCTTTTTTCAACACCTCCAAAATTTTCTGCTTATCGGTTGAACCGTCAGAAAGCTTAGGAGCGGTAAAAGGATGGTGAACCGCGTCCCATCTTTTTTCCGTTTCGCTCCACTCAAACATGGGAAAATCAACGATAAAAAGGAAGGCTAATTCATCAGGGTTATTTTTGTCTTTCCTGATGTCGGGTTTATCGGATCCGTATTTTTCCATCACTTCCTGATAGGTTATTCGGGGAATTTTTCCATTTTCATCTAAAGTAATCTGTTTTTGAGGATAAAGGGTTCTGACCATCGCCAAATAAAGCTCTTCGGTCAGGGACAAAATATCTTCCTCTCCCACAAAACTCATCTCCAAATCAAGCTGGGTAAACTCCGGCTGTCTGTCCCCTCGAGTGTCTTCATCCCGAAAACAACGGGCGATTTGGAAATACTTTTCCAATCCTGCCACCATTAAAAGTTGCTTATACTGCTGAGGCGACTGAGGCAAAGCATAAAAATTCCCCGGATAAACCCGGGAGGGCACCAGATAATCTCTGGCTCCTTCGGGGGTAGATTTGGTAATAATCGGCGTTTCTACCTCGACAAAGTCTTTCTTTTCCAGAAAATCCCTGAAAAACTTAATAATTCTGTTTCTCTGGACAAGATTTTTCTTTAGGCGCGGTCGACGTAAATCGAGATAACGATACTGCATCCTGATATCCTCACTCACCTCATAACCATCTCCGGCCAAATCAAAGGGAGGAGTTTTGGATTCGTTTAATATTTCCAAACCCTTGGCTTCTATCTCTATTTTCCCGGTGGGAATTTTGTCATTTATCATCCCCTGCGGTCTTTCCTTAACCAATCCCGAAACTTTGACTACCCACTCGCTTCTTAATTTTTGAGCGTCTTGATATATTTTTTCTCCCGAAGCAGGCGAAAAAACAACCTGGCAGATAGCACTTCGGTCGCGAAGATCTACAAAAACCAGCTTTCCATGGTCTCTTCGGCTATCCACCCAGCCGTAAAGATCGATTTCCTGACCAATTTTGTCAACTGCATCTTTTATCCACATTTTTGCCATATCAAAAGAATATCAAAAAAATCCGAAAAAACAAAGAAAAGACAGGGAAAAGAATAAATAAAATAATCTCTTCACTGCCTCATTTGACGACCGTCGGACAGGGAAGTAATCAAACGACGGATAAATGACAACTAATAAACAGAAGAGTTGGATACTTTGATAAATCCGTCCTGATAAAAAACTTTTACGATTCCATCCCGGTCAGTTCTAAAAATCTGTGACCCAACGTTTTTCAATCTCTCTAATGCTTCATCGGTCGGATGACCGTAAGAATTCTTTCCCACCTCAATCACCGAAATTTTCGGGGAAACCGCTTCCAGGAACTCGGCGGAGGAAGAATATTTAGACCCGTGGTGAGGAACCTTCAAGATATCCGCCTTAACGGCTAAAATTTTTGTCAGTGCTTTTTCTGCCTTAGAAGAAATGTCTCCGGCAAAAAGAGAGGAAAAAGTTCCGTTCTCAAATTTAACTACCAGAGAGGCATCGTTTTCATCATGCTTCCCTTCCAAAAAACCCGATTCCGGCCAGATGATTTTAAAGACATTTTCTCCAAAGCCCACAGAATCTCCCGCAGCCAGAGAAAAATAAGGAATTTTGTTCTCGTTTAAAACGTCCGAGAGCGGTTCCCAGACACTGATTTTCTCTCCGTTATAAATCACAGCTCCCACTCCGTAATTTTTTATCAGCTCAAAAACTCCCCCGGCATGGTCCTGCTGAGCATGAGAGAGAAAGATTAAATCTATCTTTTTTCCATAAAAAGGCAAGATTTTTTCGAGATTATCCAGAACGACATCGTTTCTCCCGGCATCAATAAGAAAATTGGCTCCATCTGCTTTCACCAGCTGGGAATCTCCCTGACCGACGTCAAGAAAATAAACCTGGGCGCCGAAATCCCGGTGGTCAAACAAAATTACCCCCCAGACAATCGAGTTGAGGATGAAGAGAGTAGATAAAAATATGCCAATTTTCCAGTTTTTCATACAAACCCAAAATTTAATTCCCGTTCTTTTGCCTTCAAAAACAATTTTCTAACGAAAAACAACGCTGTCAAATAATAAAAGACCACCCCTGCCGCTCCCAGCGACACGGAAACTAGAGACCACGATCCAAAAAATTCTATGACTGTTGTTTCAAAAGAGAGCAGCGGCCAGAGAACAATTCCTCCAATTTTTGCCAGAGGCAGAAAAATCATCCCCGCCAAACCGACTAAAAAACCGGCTAGCATGGTTATCGGAACAAGCGACAGAATAATCACATTGGATAAAAGCCCGCTTAAAGAGAATCCGCCAAAATAAGCGGCTAATACGGGAATAACCATAACTTGGGCGGAAAATGTTTCAAAAAACGTCTTTTTCACCCCGTCCCAAAACTCGTTTTTAAAAAGAACTAGGGCGTTTAAAGAAGAAGCCAAATAAACGATTCCGAAAAGAGCCAGGAAAGAAAGAACAAAACCGACATCAAAAACTATCACCTTCGGATTAAAAAGAATCATTGCAAAAGCGGCTGCGGCAACGCTATTTTTAAAATTATAAACCCGATTGGCATTTTGGGCCAGAAGGACCAAAGCTCCCATTAGCGCCGCCCTTACCACCGAGGCCTCTCCTCCCGTCATAATCACAAAAACGACGATCGCCAAAAGAGAAACGATAAAATTCGTCTTTCTTTTAAAAACAAAACCCAGGGCAAAATAAATGGCGTTAATCAGAATCAAAATATTGTATCCCGATAAAGCCACCAAGTGAGTGGTACCGCTGTTTTTCATAGCCAACTTCAAATCCGACGGAAACTGGGTACTTTCCTGACCTAACAGAATTCCGGACATTAAGGAGGACTCGTTTCGATTAAGAATTTTGTTAAAAACTGAGACGAAATTCTCCCTTAATTTAAAAAGTTCTTTTCTGAAAGAAAATTCTTGGGACGCCTTTCTTTCAATAATTTTCGGAAAAGGAACGGTTCCTACGACACCGTCTTTTTTTAAGTACGAATTTTTCTCATTCAGCCTGCTGATGGCACTCTCCAATCTGACAGAATCCCCGTAAGAAAAATTATCAAAAATGGTGGTGGTCACGGAGATAATTTTCCTTTCGTCGGTTTTCAAAAGAAAACTGATTGATTTGCCGGTTGATTTTGGATAAGAAACAATTCTGCCTTCAATAACTTTCTGAATGTCATATTCGGGAAGATTTTTCTGAAATCTGTAGTAGTCAAAAACATTCTCATAAACAGCGCCCACCAAGAAAAGAACGGAGAGAACAGCCAAAATCAAAAATGTTTTGCTCGACTTATGAATGCCTAAAAACAAAAAGGCGAGTACCACTACCAGCTCGCCCAGCACCAGATAAATTATTTTTATCTCAAGGGACGACAGAAAAACCCCGACAATAAAAAATAGGAAGAGCCAAAATATTTTATTGCCCAAGGTCATGCCGTTTTTACCTAAGAGCGAAGTGATTAGCTGTAAACCCCTGCCTGCCGGCAGGCGGGGAGCACCCCGTTAGATGGCGGCTTCGCCTATCTAACGGGGTAAACTTTTTATAGTTAATAATTTAATCGCTTTGCTCCAAATTATTAAATAAAAACTTTAAAACTCAAACCCCACCTCCGCTTTCTTCCCTCTATTAAACGGATGTTTTATCTCTCTCATTTCCGTCGCCAAATCGGCCCTTTTAACGAAACTTGCCGGGGCAGAGCGCCCGGAAAGGATGACAATCATTTTTTGCGGCTCGTTTTTGATAACCTTCAAAACATCACGGACTTTTATCAACTTCAACGATACCGCCACGTTCACTTCGTCTAAAACCACCACATCCCACCTTTTTGATTTTACGGCTTTGGCCGCTTTTTTTAAGGTATCCTGAGCTGCTTTTCTGTGAACGGAAAAAGAGAGTTTGTCTCCCAAAATTTTAACAAACCCCTTTCCCCCGCGATAAATTTCCAATCTCCCCTTAAAAAATGTTTTCTTTTCCAAGAATTTGTATTCTCCCGAAATCCAAGGGCCTTTGATAAATTGAAACATCGCTGCTTTTTTCCCCTGCCCGACAGCTCTGACCATTTGCCCCAGGCAAGCGGTGGTTTTTCCTTTTCCGTTTCCGGTAAAGACGACAATCATAAAATAAGTATAAAGTTAAAAGTAGAAAGTTTAAAGTGGGAAGAGAGATGGAAATACTCAACTGTTCGTTTCTCAAAAAGGGAAAGGCCCGCGGTGATTTGCGGGCCGAAAGAGAAGAGGGGTTGTCTGATGGGTTGGAACTGCGGATGGGCGGCTGTCATCCCTCCGCTTGCTGGCCAGTCTATCCCTCCCCGACTTACCCGAGGCCATTCCGACATTGACCCGGACGGCTAGGTGCAGGGCAGGCAGCTCTTTTCCCTCCTATGCTTTTGGCACGGAGGAGCTCCAACTTTCTCAAAACAACCCCCCCACTTGAGTGCGTGGGGAGTTGATGCGACTGGAAGGATTCGAACCTCCGACAAGCCGGGTGAAAGCCGGCCGCTCTAACCACTGAGTTACAGTCGCACCAAACCTCATTTCGAGTGCAGTTGGCGGACGGGAAGGGACTTGAACCCTCATCTCCGCGAAAGGAGGAGTGATCTACAACCTGCGGCGCCCTGTCCGTTTAGACCACCCGTCCGCCAGAAAGAAAGTGATTAAGAAAATAACAAAAACAGATCTTATTGTCAAGATTGTCCAAACTTTCTACTTTAAACTTTCAACTTTATACTATTACTCCTCCTCCCAGCATCTGCCCATTTTTTTTGTAAAACACCGCTGATTGTCCCGGAGCCGGCATCAGCTGCATTGGAGCAGCTACGCGGACAGTCGCGGATTTTACGCCGACCGACGCAGACATTTTTGCCCAGAATGGT
>MGIN01000007.1:0-3271 GCA_001793775.1 Candidatus Wolfebacteria bacterium GWA1_42_9 | reverse complement strand
TGATTAAAACCTTTATCTCTTTCCTTTTTTCAAAATCATTTTTCGTCTTACCATCGAGAAAATTCAAATTGGTTATTTTGAATTCTTTGCAATACAATTTCTCATCACCCTCATAAGCTACAACCAACCTGTTGTTTTCCAAATCTTTATCAACAATATAAAATCGCCGGCCGGCAGTATTGGTAAGCCCATGTCCCTGCCCGATGGTATAAAACCAAACTCCATGATGTTCGCCCACTTTCTTTCCGTTTGTATCAACAATTTCCCCTTTTTCCGGTTTGATGTGCTCTTTTAAAAAGTCACCAAACCTAAACTTTCCCAGAAAACAAACTCCCTGGGAATCTTTCTTATCGGCGGTAGGAAGACCGAATTCTTTGGCTATCTTTCTGACTTCCATTTTCTTCAGATGCCCGATAGGAAAAAGAATTTTGTTAAACCTCTCGTAAGGAATTTGCCACAAAAAGTAGCTCTGGTCTTTGTTTTTGTCTTTTGCTTCAAAAACTCCTCGCTTACCCCTAAACCCTATGTCCTTCATCCTCACATAATGTCCCGAGGCAACATAATCAAAACCTAATTCCATCGCTTTATCGTAAAATAAACCGAATTTTATCTGGCTGTTGCAGACCACGTCCGGATTGGGAGTAATTCCTTTCCGATATCCGTCCAAGAGATAATTCACCACTCTTTTTTTATATTCCTCCTCAAAATCAAAGACATAAAAAGGAATGTCCAGTTTTTCCGCTACCAAACGGGCATCTTCGGCATCCCTATCCTGACACCCGTCAACGTTATATCCCCGAATAAATCCTCCGACAACGTTAAAACCTGCTCTTTTCAAAAGCAGAGCCGCCACCGAAGAGTCCACTCCCCCGGACAAAGCCACTAAAACCTTTTTGTCTTTATTTTTCATTTTGAATTTACAAAATTGCCGCCAATTTTGTATACATCTCCCGCTCCCATAGTCAACAAAACATCTCCTTTTTTCAGATCAGTTTTTATAAATTTAAGAGCTTTTCCGAACGAATCAAAATAAAACTTGTTTTTATGTTTTAAGGCCTGAAAAAGTTTTTGGGAAGAAATTGACTTGTCCCGCTTTTCCCGGGCCGCATAAATTGGGAGAAAAATAATCGTGTCGGCGCCGGAAAAGCTGGAGAGGAAATCTTTAAAAAGCAGTTTGGTCCTTGAATAAAGATGGGGCTGGAAGATAACGGTTAATCTTTTATCTTTAAACGTTGACTTGACAGCCTTTAGGGTCGCTTTTATCTCCGTTGGATGATGAGCATAGTCATCGTAAACCAGAACTCCGTTTTTCCTTCCTTTATATTCAAAACGACGAGCGGTTCCTGAAAAAGAGGACAAGAAATTACTGATATTTTTATCCTTGGTCCCTAAAATTTTCAAAACAGCCGCAGCCGCCTGGGCATTGAGAATATTGTGTTGACCCACAAGTTTCAGAGGAAATCTTATCGGAATTTTGGAAAAATCAATGACTCTAGCCCTCACTTTTGAGACAATTCTTTTAACCCTTTTGTCCCTCAGGTTACAAACCAAATACCCGTCTTTTGGAAGCTTGCGGGCAAATTCCAGAAACGCTCTTTCTAAATTACGGATATTTTTATAGTAATCCAAGTGGTCGTTATCAATATTGGTGATAACAATAATTTGGGGGTTGAGGTCCAAAAATGATTTTTGGTACTCGCAGGCCTCGGCGACGAAATGTTCGCCTTTCCCTGCTATAAAATTACTTTTCAAACCCTTCAGAAAACTTCCCACCACCACTGTGGGTTTTTTATTGGTTTTAATCAACCCCCAGGCAATCATCCCGGTAGTGGTAGTTTTCCCATGAGATCCGGAAACAGCAACGGTGTACTTTTTAGCCGAAACCACTCCCAACGCCTGAGAATAAGACAAAAGAGGGATGGAAAGTTTTTTGGCTTTTTTAAACTCCGGATTATCGGTTTTAACCGCTTTGGTGTAGATAACGACGTCCGTGTCACCCGATAAATTCTTGGCACGATGACCGATAAAAATTTTGGCCCCTCTTTTTTTCAATTCATCAGTGATAAAAGAAGGGACAACATCCGAGCCGGAAACTTTTTTTCTTCCCAATAAAAACATCTGCGCCAGAGCCGATACGCCAATACCGCCTATACCGATGCAGTGGATCTTACGAGCTGACTCCAACAAAGATTCTTCCATATCAAAAACTTACCACAAATCGGCGCCATAATTCAAAATGTAAAATTAAAATGTAAAATTTTTGATTTTTAAATCTTACATTTTCTGCACTCTCTCTACGTATTCCCCCGTTTGAGTGTTAATCCTAACAATATCTCCTTGGTTAATGAAAAAAGGAACTGAGATTTTGGCCCCCGTTTCCAAGATTACCTGTTTGGAACCGCCGGAAGCGGTATCGCCCTTAATGGAAGGAGGCGCTTCTTTGATTTCATAATCAACTTTTATCGGAAGTTCAACGCTGATAACTTTGTCCTGGAATCTTAAAACAACAACTTCCAGGCTGGGTTTTAAAAATTGAGCCGAATTTCCAAAGGTCTCCTGAGTAAAAGAGAATCTGTTTTTAGGATTTCCTATTTCGTCAAACCAGTATTGGCCGCGACTTTCATAGATAAATCTTGATTTTATTCTCTCCAAATCGGCTTCTTCCAGCTGGTCACTGGGCTGAAAAGAGGTTTCCTTGACCTTACCGCTGATTAAATCTTTCATCTTCACCTTCATCACCGGTTTTCTCTGCTGCATCCTGAGAAAACTGGCCTCTAAAATCTGGAAGACAGAATTCTCGTATTCTATAAGATGCCCGGGTTTTAATTCGTTATAGGAAAGCATACGTTTTTCTGCTAATTACAAACACGCGAGGCATTATAACCCAAAAAATAAGAGAGAATCAAGGCAAAGGAGGGAAAATGTTGGAATGTTGTTAGACGACCTCGGAGTTATAACATTGCTCACAATATACTATCTCTGGACGATCGGGAGAATAAGATGTCTCAAATTCATTGGGACAGGAAGAATCTCCATGGAAGTGTTTGATAGTGTTTTGGTATTTAGGGGCATCCGATGTCCGAAGATTACTCTGATCAATATTTGGGACATCGGATGTCCTAATATTGGATTGTGAGTACGTTCCCTGACACATACACTTCCGATGCCATAACTTGAGAGGATTCCTCTGTTTCAGGCGTTGGTAGTGACGGCAGTTGGGGCAGAGACGAGGTAAGGGAAGGTTCATCTGTCTGTAGAATTGGAGTTCAGG
>MGIN01000006.1:46512-49025 GCA_001793775.1 Candidatus Wolfebacteria bacterium GWA1_42_9 | reverse complement strand
GAAAGCAGTTTTTTCCGCCAGTCAAAATCGGCCGCGGCGTTCGAATCCAAAGGAAATATTATGAAAAAGAATAGCAGTGTTAAAATAATAAGTCAAGCCCTTGGCTGCAAAATACTAAATTTATTAAGAACATATGGGGGTTGTCGAGTTTTCGCACTTTTGTACACTTTCACATTTCGTGGCTAGTCTATAAAGAATCTCCATCTCTTTTTTGCCCAAAATTCTCCCGCATAGTCAATACCGATACGCTTTCCAGAGTGAACCAATTTTGATGGAATTTTTATTCCCCAATCTTCCACCCAAAGACCGGACTTTCCGGAAACGGGCCGGGTATTTAATTTTCTGTCAATCTTTAACTTTTTTGATAAAACCCCCGGTCCTTCCAGTTCTTCCAAAACCTCCAAATTTTTATCCACAACTAAACCCTTCCTAATAAGCACTGCCGAAGGATAATTTTTTTTGGAGCAGACCAAATTGAGCATCCAGTACATCCCGTAGACAAAATAAACATACCAGTGCCCACCCTCGTCAAACATCGCCTCATTTCTTTTTGTCCGACCCCGACTGGCATGAGAAGCTCTGTCGTTTGTCCCGTCGTAGGCCTCCGTTTCGGTTATCAAAACAAAAATCTTCTTTTTTCCGATTTTTCTCACCAAAATTTTACCCAAAAGTTTCGGAGCAATCCTAGAAGCCGGCTGTAAGTAGAAATTTTTACCAACAACTTTCTTAGCCATATACTATAATACGGTGTTCGGCATACGGTATACAGTATACAATCCTATAATCCCAAATATCTTGCTCTATTCTCGCCATGTTCTTCCAGAGTTTTGGAAAAAACGGTTTTCTTGGTAGACGGGTCGGAAAGATAATACCAATAACTGCTCTTCTGGGGAGAAAGAACCACTTTTATGGATTCCAAAGAAGGATTGGCAATCGGTCCGGGAGGAAGTCCTTTATAGAGATAGGTATTGTAGGGAAAATCTCTCTTAAAATCGGCAGCCGTCAGAGGAGAACAATCCAGAAATTTTCCCTGGCAAACGCCGTAAACCACCGAAGCGTCTATCTGAAGAGGCATCCCAACAGACAATCTCTTAAAGATGATCCCGGCAACTATTCTCTTGTCATCGGGCAGTGGAACTTCTTTTTCAACCAAAGAGGCAATAATAATTGTCCGGTAAATATCGTTTTGATTGGACCAGAGAGGCTCGGTCTTTTTCTGAAAATTATCCAGAAAAACTTCGGCCACTGTTTCGGGCGAGGAGGACTGGAAGAATTTGTAGGTATCGGGCATAAGAAATCCCTCAAGATTTTTAGCAGAATTTAAAAAGAGATGTTTTTCCAAAAGAACGTCCATATTAAAATTCACCAATTCCCCTTTTTTTAGAACCCCAACTTCGGACAAACGGTCGTCAATTTCTTTGAGAGTCATTCCCGGATAAATAACCGTTTCCACCGCTAAGGGTCCCTTTAAAAGACGACCAACTATTCCTCCCACCCCCAAAGATCTGGAGAGAAAATAGGTCCCCGGTTTAAGTCCCGAAAAGTTTCCGGAAAAATAGAGGTAGAGAAGAAAAAATGTCTTTGACCGAATCAATTTCTCTTCCCAAAGTTTTTGAGCGATTTGAGAAACTCCCTGGTTTTCGGTGACGGTGAATTCAACCAAATTATTTTCATCCAGATTGCCAAAAACAGAATGCCCCAGAAACCAAAATCCACTAACCAGAACAAAGACGACGATTAGGTAGATAATAATGATTCTTTTCATAAAATGTATAATGCGAAAGAATTTACTTTGTTTTGCAGCATTCGCATAAAGTATTCGCTGTTTCGCATTATATTTGCTATTTCTTACTGTAAGCCGACTGAATCATCCCGACAAGAATCATACTGGAAAGAATACTGGAACCGCCGTAGCTGACAAAAGGCAACGTCACCCCAATAACCGGCAGTAGCCCCAAATTTGATCCGACATGTAAAATAAATTGGGTCAAAAACAAAATAACCGATCCCAAAGAAAGAAATTTGTAGAAGTTAGCCTCGCTGGAAAGGCCGATTTTAAGAATTCTTAAAATCATTCCCATAAAAGCCAAACAAAGAACAATGATCGCCAAAAATCCTCCCTCTTCGGCAATAGCGGCGAAGATAAAATCGGTTTGGGCCTCCGGCAAAAATCCCAATTGAACCTGAGTTCCCTGTCCAAACCCTTTTCCAAAAAGCCCCCCTGAGCCAATGGCGATTTTTGACTGGATAACGTTATAGTTGATTCCCAGAGGGTCCTCCTGAGGATTAAACAGGCCGGCAATTCTTTCTTTCTGATAATCTTTTAAGACATAGGACCAAATCAAAACAAGAGAGACAATCAAAACCAGAGCGCTGATAAAAACTTTCTTAAGAGGCAGGCCGGAAATCAAAACAAACCCCGCCCAGACGGCTCCGACCACCAGAGCCGATCCCAAATCCGGCTGAATGGCAATCAAGAGAGCCGGGAAAAATCCATAAAAGAACGATGAGAA
>MGIN01000006.1:39688-46446 GCA_001793775.1 Candidatus Wolfebacteria bacterium GWA1_42_9 | reverse complement strand
AGCGATTTTGGCAAGTTCTGAAGGCTGGAACTGAAAACTGCCCAGGATTATCCAAGCTCGGTTGCCCTTAATTTGAGGGGCAAGAAAATAAGTCAGCACCAAAACACCAATCACCAGCCAGTAAAAACTAAAAACAATGCTCTTTCTGCTGAAAAAAGAACGCAGGTCAATTACTATCAAAAAAACTCCCACCAGCACCGAAATCACAATCCAGATAATTTGCTTATAAAACAAATCAGGGGCGGTGCTTAAAAGACTCAAAAGTCCCAAAACCAAAAGGAGAGTTACCGACAGCAGAAGTTTCCAGTCCAGTTTTTTTAAAAAAGACATATGCTTTATTGGGATTACCGCGGATTAATAGCTGATTGCCACAGATGACATAATTTAATTGGTGGAAATCCGCCATCATCAGTGGTAATCGGTTTTATTTACAAGTTAAGATTGCCGTTAGCTTCCAATCTATATCTTTTATTCCTCAATTCGTTAACATAGGCTGCCGCGGCAATCATCACCGCATTGTCCAGACAGTATTTCAGAGGAGGAACAACTAAGTTAATTCCTAATTTCAAATTCCTAATTTCTAATGAAAGCATCCTGGCAAGAGTTTTATTGGCCGCCACTCCGCCGCCAATCATAACCGACTTAGCTCTGTATTCTTTTGCGGCACGAACCGCTTTTGTTACCAGAGGCAAGAAAGCCGCTTTCTGAAAAGAAGCCGCCACATCGGAAAGAGTATAATGCGAACCTACGAATTGATTATGTGAATCCCGCAAAATATTTCCGACAGACCATGGATTTTTTTTCGCATCATTCGCATGGGGTATCTGCTGTTTCGCATTATGCTCACGTAAATAGTATAGCACCGCGGTTTTCAATCCCGAATAACTGAAGTTGTAATTTTTCTGATAAATCATCGGCGAGGGAAAGTCAATGGCGGTCGGGTCTCCTCTTTTGGCCAGTTTTTCAATTTCCGGACCTCCCGGATAAGGCAGGCCCAGCAGCCGCGCCACTTTATCAAATGATTCTCCTACCGCATCATCCAATGTTTCACCGAGTTTTTTATATTCTTTCAGATTTTTCATTAAAACCAAAATGGTGTGTCCGCCACTCACTATCAATCCGATTGCGGGAAATGGGTTTCGTATGCCGTATACCGTATGCCGTATGCCGGGTTTTTTGGATTTTGGTGCTTGGAATTTGGTACTTACAGTTTTCTGTGATAATAGAAAACTGTAGAGGTGGCCGTGAAGATGATTAACGCCGATAAGCGGTTTCTTCCATTTTTTTGCCAATCGTTTGGCAAACTCAATTCCCACCCAGAGCGCCGGTTCTAAGCCCGGACCGACGGTCACGGCGATAAGATCGACGTTACGTATACCGCCTGCCTGCCGGTAGGCATGGTATTTAGTATTTAGTATTTTGGAAAGAAGAATAGGTAAATTTTTAAGATGTTCACGTTTGGCCAAGTTGGGAACCACACCGCCAAAAGGAGCGTGAATTTTTATCTGCGACGAAACCAAACTCTTTAGCACTTTCAACTTTATACTTGATAACTTTCCACTCGCTCGTAAAAGTGCCACTGCTGTCTCGTCGCAACTGGTCTCAATAGCCAAAATTTTCATAAAAATTTTAACAAACAACTAACGACACATAACCTACAACAAACACTAAAAAACGATCGAATGTAATCTTTAAGTTGTCAGTTATTAGTTAGCTTCGCTACCGATGTTTGGGCGTTACCCAAAAGTCCAGTCTCCACTTACCCGACAGCGCCAGACGCGTCTGGGCCTCCAGTGCGGGAAGGGAACCGAAAATAATCAGGGTAATAGGCATCAACACCCAAGAAATAAAATACCAAAAAGCGTGGGTCTTACCAAAACCGGACGGTTTGGGAGGCAAAAGTATCATTGAAAGCACCGCCGAGCTGATAATCCCCAAAGAGGCAAAGGTCATAATGTAACGGGTGATGTAGGGAAGATTATAGGCCAAAAGAGTCGTCCGAAAAATCTGTCCCCCCAAAAATATCGGCAGCCACCCCAAGGCAAAAATAATCAGGGAGCTGGTTGCCCAAGAGTGAAACCCCTCAATAATATGAAAAGTCCAGTAAAATTTCTTTTTCAAAGGAATAACCAGGTTATTTCTAAAACTGCTCGTAAGATAAGCGATGTTTTCCGCTCCCCAACCCCAACGTCTCTGTTGTTTATAAAGATTGGCCATTGTTTTCCAAAAAGTGGGGGCGGCATTGGCATCCATTGATGCCGGATAAAAAAGCGGGATTACTCTCCAGTCACCTCCGTAACGAAAATAGCACTGCCAAAAAATGCGGGAATCTTCGGAAACGATGTTCCTCTGCCAAAAACCGATATCAACCACCGCCTGAAAAGGCATCGAGTGGGAAGAGAAAGTTGTCAATTTTTCCGGGCGCGACTGCTGCATCAGATGCCAGAAGGTAGCCGAAAAACCGACTACTCGGGCTAAAGCCGGCGCCTGAAAGATATTATTTAAAAACAGGGGAATTGGTTGATAGCTGGAACGAAGCGGTTTTTCGGCGGTCAAAAAAGAATGGGCTAAAATTCCGAAATAATCTCTAAAAACCTGGGTATCCACGTCAAAAACGGAGGCGATGATGTTTTTATAATCTATTTTGAGGGGATCAATGATTATTTCCTTGACTTGTTTAGCCGCCCAGGATTCGTTAGAACCTTTACCCGGTATTTCTCCGGGAAGGTTTCCCGGATGAATGGTGTAGATAAACCTGAAAAATAACGACCCGAATTCTTTTTCTATTTTGTCGGCTACTTCCCGACCGCTTTTGATTTTCTCTTCGGTTCCCAAAACAACAATCAATTTATCAAGAGGATAATTTACTTCCCTGAGATGAAGAAAGGTTTCCCTGACCACCTTATAGGGTTCGCTGGACATCGGCAGGATTATCAGATGGTATATTTTCTCCCAGTGACTGCTTGTTTGGGAGTCGGTTTTTAATTTTTCCAGCCAGTCGACTTTAAGATTGGCCCTTAATTTATTAAAACTGCTTCTTAAATGGAAGGAGAGGTAAATGGTTTTTAAAAGCCAGTAGGTGTCAAAAAGAATAATAAAAACCGCCACCCACTTGGGAAGCCAAAAAGACAAAACAAACATCAGAACGATGGTTGTCCAGGAAAGAACGGCGGGAAGAATCTCCATCGCCCGATAAAATCTCGTCTGATCCATAAGAATATCCTTTTATAATGAGCCAAGGAAGAAGAATAGTCAAAACATTATTACAATATTCAAAAAAATATAAAATAATTGTATAATAACCACCGAAAGGAGGTGCTAATGTCTTCCCGTCCCATCATAGGCCAAGTGGAGTGGCGAGAGATCGACGATTCCGACCTTCACACAGAGATCAGGTTCAAGTCCCCCGCTCTCGCGCATGAATTCATCCGACGGCTGGCAGCGGCTCTCGCTGCCAGAAAGGTGGAGGCACGCCAGTCCATAAAGGACTCGTGTGTTGCCGAGATCAGTACCCGTGCTCTCTAACATTTCCGTTCTCTCTGTACCCCGCCTCGGCGGGGTTGTTTTTTAAATGAAGCCGTTTAGAATAAAACCAGAACGCCCCCGACGTAATCGGGGAGAAAAGAGGTGCTGGATGTCACTGTATACTGTCCATGCCAATGTCGGGCGGGACGGTGCGGGGTTCTTCATGATCCAGATCTTCAAGGTTCGCTCCGGAGATGTCGAGGAACTGCGAAGAACTGCTCAGAAGCTTGGGCTCCGGTTCCGGTCCGAGCGTTCTGCCTCATACGGAAAGTTCAACGTTACTCTTTCCCTCCCGCTCGCGCCCGGCACCGTTGCTACTCCCACCTCCAAGGAATAGCCATGCATCCTCTCAAACCCGCACCCCCGCCACCCCTCGCAGACAACAAAGAAACTGTGAGGGGTAGTCCTTTAAAAGCTATTGATTATTCCTCATTTTCTGATTTAATGAATCTGTCTGCAACGATTTTGTAATTTTTAAGGCTGGCCCTATCGTCTAGTCTGGTCTAGGACACAGGATTTTCATTCCTGGAACTCGGGTTCAAATCCCGATGGGGTCACAATAAAGTTTTGATACCTCGTGTATCTAAACTTTATTTGCACCTCTAGAGGGATTCGAATAGATAGGGGTCGGGAGATGCTTAATCTCCCGTGTAGGAAATTATTCAAAACCGAGGGTTTTGAAAGAGCGAAGCGACATGAGAATCCCGCTTGCCCGTCCGAAGCTTAGCGAAGGAGGGATGGCCTGCCTGCCGGTAGGCAGGGGTCACAAGAAAAAATAAAAAACGGCCTGGTAGCCAAGGGGTAAGGCATGGATCTGCAAAATCCATATACGTGGGTTCGAGTCCCACCCAGGCCTCCAGAATATGAAATTACCACCGAGACCAAAAACCCCGTATATTCTTGATAAAGAGCAAGATAAATGTATTTTTAAAAAATTAAATAAATTTAAAAACAGAAAGCTCAGTAAAGACAAAGAAAAATTAGTAAGGTTTCTCTATACTCAACTAGAACGAAACTGGCGCACCCCGCTTGAAAAATTTATAGATAGATTATTAAAGTAGCTAGCGAGCTCGGGTGGAGAAATGGTATACTCGCAACACTTAAAATGTTGTGGTCATAAGGCCGTGTGGGTTCGACTCCCACCCCGAGCACTAATAAAAAAATTAAAACTGCTCTTAGAACAGTTTTTAATTTGATCTTCAGAGAACCAAAATTATCACTTAAACACGATATCGGGAACTTTGCGGATATTGATTTTTTTGACGAGAAAATGACGGAGAGCTCTGGCTTTTTCTTTTAGTTCCTTTTTTACCTCTTTTCCCCTGCTATCCGGGAAAATTTCAACATAAACTTTAGCCGTTTCCAGTTTGTCATCCAGCGAGACGTTTATTATCGTTATCAAAGCGTCCGGCGTTTCAATAGTCCTGACAATTTCCTTGGAAAGCAGCTGTCCAATCAAAGATTCCAGTTTTTCCTTGCGGTAGTGCATGCCGTTTTTACCTAAGAGTGAATGGGAGTCTGACTTCCCGAACGATTAGTTGTAAACCCCTGCCTGCCGGCAGGCAGGGAGCACCCAGCTCTTCTCGAAGGGCTGGGTAAACTCACCGCACTATCCCGAATAATTATGAGGTTAGAGGGCGCGATCCCGCTCTTCTGCGAAGAATACGTGAGATTATCACAAGATGTTTCTTCCGGGAAGTGCGGGATCCTCGCCAACTTCATGCTCACTATCATTCGCAGAAGTTGCGGGATTTTTATAGTTAACAATTTGATCGTTTCACTCCAAATTATTAAATAAAAACTTTATTTCTCAATAACCAACCTGTCTCCGACTTGAATCTCAATGTCCGAATCAATCATCAAACCGCATTCGTTTCCTTCATCCACCTTGCGGCAATCCTTTTTTTCTTTTTGAAGATTGGATATTCTTCCCCAACCAAGAACTTCGTTCTGCCTCTCAATTTTTACTTTTTGATTGAGAGTAAAGAAACCCTCAACCACTCTTCCTCCAACAATCTGTTTTCTTCCTTTTTTACCAAAAACCGCCAGGATTTCCAAAATATCGGTTTCTTTTTTGACATAAAGGTTTTTTATTTTTTCTTCCAACTGCTCCACCAGCCGATAAATAACATCGGAGGTGATAACTTCAACATTTTGGGAGCGGGCTAAACTCTCGGCCGGTTTTGTCAGGCGGCAATTAAATCCAACGACCAAGGCCCCCAGCATCTGGGCCGACTTAACGTCTCCGTCGGTAACATCCCCCACTTCCTGAGAAACAATTTTAGGCCTCAGTCCTTCAAAAGACATACTGGAAATCATCTGAGAGAGAGCTTCCAGAGAGCCGGCGACGTCGGCTTTCAAAACGAGAGGGAGAACATTTTCCTCTTTTTCCATCATTAAAATCTCGCTCTTTCTTCTTTCTTCAATGCCCGTTTCCGGTCTTTCTTCTATTTCCAAATGTCCAGCTTTGAATTCCTCCCCTATTGCCGGCAATCGTTCAAACCCAACCACCAGCGCCGGACTGGAAGGAGAAAAGCTTTCTGTTTTTTCTCCCAGAAAGTTTTCCAGCATCTTGATTTTTCCGCAAGCCGAGGGAGTAACGATATTCTGTCCGTTTTTCAAAATTCCGTCGGTGACAATTACCGAAGCGACAACTCCTCTGCGACTGTCCATTTCTGATTCCAAAATAAATCCTTTGACTAGACCACTGGGATTGTAGGTGGGTGTCTCCATCTGCCACATTAAAACAATCAACTCCAGAAGCTCGTCTACCCCTTCGCCGGTTTTGGCCGAAATCAGATGCCAGGAAACGTGGCCCCCAAAACTCTCCAATTTAACGCCGTGAGCGAGTAAATCTTGTTTGACTCTCTCGGGGTCGGCATTGCTTCGGTCAGTTTTGTTGATAGCCACCACAAAAGGCGTCTTGGATTTTTGCAAAATAGCAATCGCCTCTTCGGTTTGGGGCTGGACTCCGTCATCAGCGGCTACCACTAAAATAGCGATGTCGGCCGCTTTGGCTCCTCTTTCTCTCATTTTGGTAAAAGCGGCATGTCCGGGAGTATCTATGAAAGTGATTTTGCAGTATTGAACTGCAAGATCATTTGTTATCCCTCGGTCGTTTTCACTCGCTCGGGATTTCGTGTCGTCTTTCAGACGCCACTCAATCTCGTAGGCACCGATGGACTGGGTAATTCCTCCCGCTTCCTTTTCAGCCACTTTGGTCTTGCGGATGT
>MGIN01000006.1:39606-39680 GCA_001793775.1 Candidatus Wolfebacteria bacterium GWA1_42_9 | reverse complement strand
AGAGATGTTTTTCCATGGTCAACATGGCCCATGACCACCACAATCGGCGGTCTGGGCACCGCTTCCCCGGACAA
>MGIN01000006.1:32039-39595 GCA_001793775.1 Candidatus Wolfebacteria bacterium GWA1_42_9 | reverse complement strand
GATAAAAGCAATGCGCCGTCACCAGAGGTGCGGCGCAGAGGGCGTGCGGCGCGGGAGGAGGTCAGTCCACCGCTTTGAGGAACATGTCGATGAGGTCGATATCCTTCAGTCTCTTACAGATCCCCACGACTTCCCGGAAGCGTTCTGGATCTCTCTCCCGCATCTCCTTCAGCGAGGAGAGTAGGTTGTTCAGCTTTTCGGCGTACCTCTGGCACGCCTCTAAGCTGAGCGCATTTACTTCGGGCTCGAACTCAAACCCGAAGAGCTCCCGAAGCTCCACGAGATGTTCCTTGATGGTCACGTGGAGACCCTCCAGAATTTTGTTTCTCGAACTCATGGTTCGTTCCCCCTTTCTGTCTTATGTAATACCACACAAGAATAAACATTTCAAGTAAACGTTGATTTTGTTCGTTTTTCTCTGTATTATTTATCTAGTTACCAATTACGAGTTATTAGTTATTGGTTAAACTCGGAGAGGTGCTAGAGTCCTGCCTGCCGGCAGGCAGGGGTCAAAGCTAGTATGCATTACGTATATGTTCTAAAAAGTCTGAAGGATAATGGCCTGTACATAGGCAAAACTAACAATATAGAGCGAAGGTTAGAAGAACATAATTCCGGTCACACTCCGTCGCTGAAAGGTAGACGCCCGCTAGTATTACTTGAGAAAATCGAATGCAAAGATGAGAAAGAAGCAATCAAATTCGAGCTAGAGTATAAAAAAGGATATAAGAGAGAAGAAATAAAAAGAAAATACGGGTTGATATAAAAATACGGAGAGGTGCTAGAGTGGTCTAATAGGACACGGTGCTAACGTGTTAGGCTCGCAAGGGCCTCCAGGGTTCGAATCCCTGCCTCTCCGCCTTCGCCACGCTGAAGCGTGGCTACGGCGTGATGAAATCCGCTATAGACACGCGAAAGCGGGATCTAGTTTATAAAAAACTTACGGCGTGACGCAATCCGCTATTAGTACGCCGAAACTTTAGTGGAGGCGATTTCTTTTTATGTATTACATTTATAGTCTAAAGTGTAAGAATAGCTACTATGTCGGCTGTACCGATAACCTCAAAAACAGGCTGGAAAGACATCAAAAAGGTCAAGTGCCAGCTACAGCAAATAGATTACCTATAAAATTAGATTTCTATTTTGTGACCCCTGATAAATACAAAGCCTTTGAGTTTGAGAAATATTTAAAATCCGGCTCAGGCAGAGCTTTTATTAAAAAACATTTTTTATAAGAACTTTTTACAGGAAGACCCGAGTGCCTAAAATCAAAAAACTACGACCGAAATATATGAATAAAATTAAAAAGGATCAAATTTTAACTGCGATTTCAATAGTAATGTTGTTATTTACGGCGCTGATAAATTGGACGATTTATTCTTGGCTAATTTTGGTTTCCGTAATTATAATTTTGTTTGCTTGGTATTTTAGAAAAACTTGAAATCGTCTTTCCTATCCCTGACCCGAGTGCCTCAATCTCGGTCTTTGTTCTAGCCCCAAAGAAGCCCTACTGCGTACTTTCTTAGCTAGAGCGAAGGAGTATAATACTCAATATCCGGGTCACTTGACCCGAGCGGCTCGCCAGTTAAAAAAATTAACATTAATAAACAAATAATTATGGAAAATACCTCTTTGTCCCAAAAAAAATCGCTTTGGAGCAATCGCTGGTTTCAAATTGTCATTGTTATTGCGGGTGTGGCGCTGCTGATTTTAGGGCTAACAAAACTATTATCCCCGGGTTCCACGGTCTCAGACAAATTTATCGACAAATTTAATGAACTGATAACGGTATCGCAAGAAGTGGGGGGTCAAATGACCGATATCGGGAAAAACATTCAAGAAGTTTGGAATAAAGAAAGTGCCGGTGATTATACCGGAGCTCTGAAAATGGTTGATGACTTTATCGCTCAAACCGACAACATAGCCAACAAGGCAAATTTAATGGCCGACAGAGTAATTGAATTTAAAAAATTAGCTGAAGCCGTTAAAGATCAGGCAGCTAAAACATCATCCTTAAAAGTTGCCGATAATCTGGACCAATTACAAGGATTAATGACAAAGGAATTAGCCACCCTGAAACAATTACTGTTGTTTTCCCAGGAATATTACTCCGACATCCTTGCCCAAAAAAGAGAAAATATTCTTTCCGAAACCGAGAGTGAGACGCTGACGGAACTGGTAAAAACCATGACGACGGATCAGCAAAAAGTGCAGGAGTTGGTAAATGATTTCCAAACCAACCGTCTGGAAATGGAGAAAGCCGCCGGTCTTGAAAGAACACCTTCCGAATAGATATTTTCATTCCCGGACCGTTTAAAAGATAAATTGCCGCCTGGCATTCTAAAGTCAAAACCCCCTAAAAGGGGGTTTTGAAATAAGAGATAATTTCTTTCTTACATCTGTGTCGGACCGGAACCGGAAGATTTGGAGTGGACCGGACAGGATCCGCACCAGCATTTGGAGTAGGCGAAGATAGAAAAAATCGCCGCCAGACCAATGAGAACATAGATAACTCTGGAAACTACCGACAAAGACCCAAAAAGATAGGCCACCAAATCAAACTCAAAAAGACCCCAGAGTCCCCAGTTAAGGCCTCCGATAACCACCAAGACTAAAGCAATCCAGCTAATAATTTTCATTTTAACTCTTTGTTAATTGACAGCCCTGAAAAATTCGACCTTTTGGAATTGAGACTGGTTACATTATACAGAATTCTCCAAAAATATTCACCTCCCAAGAGCGTTGTCAAAGAACGTCAATCTGTTGTATATTATCTAAAATGATTTCTCCCCAACAATATCTGGAAAATCTCGTCAAAAAAGCGGCAAGAAAACTGACCGCAAAATTGCCGCATTTCGAAATGGAGAGCAAGAACATCTCCCGATTCGGGGATTATTCGTCCAACGTCGCTTTTTCTTTGGCCAAAATTTTAAAAAAATCCCCCATCGAAATTGCCCGAAAAATAAAATCGGATTTGGAAGAGAACCGTTATCTAGACAAGATAGAAATCGCCGGAGGCGGATTTATTAATTTCTTTTTCAAAAAAGATTTCTGGCTGGAAATGTTCAAAAACCCGCTGGCCAAAATAAATCCGGGCAAAGGAAAAAAAGTGATCATTGACTATTCCTCCCCCAATATCGCCAAACCCATGCACGTCGGACATCTGAGAGCTACCCTGATAGGAGATTTTTTGGCGCGTCTTTACAAGTTCTTAGATTTTAAGGTGATTGGCTGGAATCATTTGGGCGACTGGGGCACTCAGTTTGGAATGCTTATCGCCGGATACAAAAAATGGGGAGATAAAAAGAAGATAAACAAAGAGCCGATAAGAGAACTCCTGGAAATATATGTGCGTTTTAACAGAGAAATAAAAAACAATCCACGACTGCTCAAACAAGCTCAAGAAGAATTTGCTAAATTAGAGAGACAAGACAAAGAGAACAAAAAAATTCTTAATTGGTTTTTAAGGGTCTCTCTCAAAGAATTTAACCAGCTGTATAAAAAACTGGGTATCCTGCCGTTTAGTGTCGTCAAGGGTGAAAGCGAATACGAAAAACAACTCATCCCTTTGATAAATGACTTAAAAAATAAAGGGGTGGCAATTTTAAGCCAGGGAGCTTATATTATTCCCCTCGAAAAATATAGCCTTCCTCCTGCTCTTGTTCAGAAGTCAGATGGCGCCACGCTCTATCTGACAAGAGAGATTGCCAGTTTGATTTATCGGGTAAAAAAATACCAACCAGATGAAATTCTGTATGTCATCGGCTCTCAGCAAAACCTTCATCTGAAACAGCTTTTTGCCATCGCCCAAATTGCGGGTTTATCGGGCAAAGCCAAATTAAGGCACGTTTCTTTCGGATGGGTGCTCGGTCCCAACGGAAAAAAACTGGCCACCCGGGAAGGAGAAATTATAGAGGCGCAGAAAATTGTTGACCAAATTATAAACACCGCCAGAAAAATCGTTTCCCAAAAAAGAAAGGATTTGTCAAAGAAAGAAAAAGAGAAAATCGCCCGGATTGTCGGACTGGGAGGACTAAAATACAATTTTTTAAAAGACGGCCGGAATTCCGACATCGTTTTTGACCCGAAAAAAGCGCTCTCTTTGCAGGGCAACAGCGCTCCTTACCTTCAATACACCTACGTTCGCCTCAAAAGCATCTTAGCCAAAACCAAGACGGGTAAAGGAGATTTTTCTCTGTTTGAAGACAAAGACATTGAAATTATAAAAAAATTAACCGCCTTTGAGGATGTACTCGAAAATTGTTTGAAGGATTCGTCTTCCCACCACCTGGCCGAATATCTTTTTGGACTGGCTAACCTGGCCAACAATTTTTATGAAACAACACCCATTCTCAAAGACAAAAACATAAAGAGACGGAACGCCCGCCTGGCGTTAATCAAAGCCGCCGCCGGCAATTTGGAAACCGGATTGGAATTGATGGGTATTGAGACGCTGAATAGAATCTAAATCACAATGCGAAATTAGCGAAATAACTATGCGAATACCGCGAAAATTATGTTGATTAGTTTTTTCGCATGATTCCTGCCTGCCGGTAGGCAGGAGCATAGTTAATTCGTTGTTTCGCATTAAATGATTATGTTTGCTACAATTTAAACTATAGAAAATAAAGAAGTGGCAAAAGAACAAACAAAAAACAAACCCACTATCAGTTGGGAAATAAAGAGAGTGGACGACCACCAAAAAAGCGACACTTTTTATTTCGTTCTCTTGGGGTTAATGGTTCTTCTCTTGGTCTTTTCCATCTGGCAAAGAAATTTTTTGTTTGGAATTTTTATTATTTTGGCCACCGGCACTCTTCTTTTTATCACCAGCCAAAGACCGGAAACGTTTTCTTTTGAACTGACGGAGAAAGAAGTGATTGTCGGAGAAGAAGAATCCATCTATGAATACGACAAGTTCTCCCATTTTGACATCTATGAATACAACGAGAATGACTACGAAATATTTTTTGTTTTTAAAGAAAAATTAAAGCCTGTTTTCCGGGCGCGGATCTGGAAAGGCGACAGGGAAAAAATTGAAGAGTTTTTGAAGACCAAGCTCCCTCAAAAGAAAACCGAACCTTCGCTGCTGGATATTGTTTCAAGAATATTGGGGATTTAGTGTGCTCCCGACAGGACTTGAACCTGTGCCACCTCCTTCGGAGGGAGGCGTTGTATCCAGTTCAACTACGGGAGCTTTTGTTATGTGTCCCCGAGAGGAATCGAACCCCTATCTGTAGCTCCGCAAGCTACCGTCCTATCCGTTGAACGACGAGGACAATACCCCAACAATTTAACCATCAAGCAATGTGTTTTTCAATAAAAACAGACAGGTACCTTCGGACACCCATTTTAGGAAACAATTCCCTTGGCCTTTTTTAATAAAGCAAACTCGTCTTCGACGGCTTTTTCTATTTTGTCGGCTAATCCCGGGACGGCGGCGGTTATTTTGGTGATTTCTTCTTCGAAATTGTTTCTCTCCAAAGCCGCTTTAAATCGGTCGACTTGATTGTCGTCCAAATTCAAAATAACGGTTTCAATAATCACTTTGTTGAAATGCTCCAACACGGTATTGATAACTTCTTTTTCTTCTTCAGGAGAAAGATTTTTTATTCCCAGTTCCTCAAGAATAATTTCCGGGTTTTTATCCAAGATAATTTGAGTTTTTGCCATAAATTTGTTTTATACGAAGAATTTAACGAAATCGCTCACCTTAAATTTGGATAAATCGACTTTCTTGCCGCCAATGGTTCCGTCACCCATCATTTTTTTCATAGCTTCCACCAGTTTCTGACGATGACCCAGTTCTTCGGGGCCTAATCCAGCTCTTGCGAAAAATCCAACCTTTTCCCCTCCATACTTTCCCATAAATTTAACGGCTCTGTCGTTGGCCACGCCGGCAAACTCCTTTTCATCAAAGCCACATGACTGAATCACGTTTCTAAAACGCCCAACGGACCTCAGATAATCCGGACTGTGTTCCAAAGCATTTATTAAGTTGGCAAAGAAAGTGCTATTTTTGCCGCCCGATATTCCCCTAAACTGCTGGATGAATAAATCTTTATCCAAAAGACTTTTTCCCGGGATGGAGTAATTCTTTTCGGAAACGGAATTCAGTAAGTCTTGTCCGTTTTGGCGGACAAAATTTTCAAGATAACCGGCTCCCGAAGGAGATTTCGAATAGTTGGCCAAATTTTCCATTAGCGTATTGGCTTTGCTGGTCAAATCTTGGTGCGGGACGCTTTCTCTCATTTCCTCGACAATCGGACCCCACTTTCTAAGGCGTGGGAGTCCTGATAATTTGTTTCCACTTTTGGCGGCCGCCGCCTGTTCGATTACCGTTTGCTGGGATAACCCGATTCCTTCAGGCAAATCCTTGGCTTCAGGAAGGCTCTCCATCTCCTCCTGATAACAAATATTTTCAAGAATGGAATTTGTTCCTTTAGAAGGAGGTGGAAGAACGTCTTCGACAGATACCGCGCCTGTATTCACTGCTTCCTCAACGGCTTTCTGAGCGGTTTCTCTTGCCTGACCGGCAGCTTCCCGGACAAAATCACTGCTGCCACCGGAGGGTTTGCTCCAATCAGTCATAAAAGAGCGGGTTTTGTCAGAAAGAAGATGTTCGGGGTCTTGAAGGAGTTGTCTTAAACTTTCAATTTTGTCAGGTGACAAAGACGAGGCCTTGGAAAGAGTGTTTTCTATCTCCTCTCCGGTGAAAGTAAATTCTTCCCCGATATTGAGAGCGGTACTATTTCCTTTTTCCATCAGTCCCTGGGTTACTTTCTTAACCAGTGTGTCTTCGGAGTAAACAAGTTGTTCAACGGATAAACTCTTGAAAGCATCAGGGTTAAGAGATTTCTGATTCACCAAAAAATCGTGAACGGCTCTTCTGGCCAGATGAGTCAGGCCATCACCTTTTTCAGCGGTTACATGAAAAATTTTCTCCGATAATCTTTGCTGGCTTTCTTCAAGAGATTTTTTAACCGCCTTCCCGGCTATTTCTGCAGATAAAACATGACTCCTGACAAGAGAAAACTCCTTTCGAGCTTCGGATACCACTTCTTGCGTTGCCCTGCCTCCTCCGGCAAAGAAATGGTCAGAAATCCAGCTGGAAATAGCTCCTCCTACCGCGCCTCCGACAGCCCCGATGACTGCTCCCTTGACCATAGCCCTGGCAATTTTTTTTCTGTCAATTTCCCCTTTTTGAAATTCAACTTGTTCTATCAATTCCAAAATTTCCTTTCTCTTCCCTTCGGCTTTGGGAACTTCTTCCCTTACTCCTTCAGCTATCTTCAGTATGTTTATTATTTTTTCTTTCTCCGACTGACTTCCCGTCATTTCCGCCTTGCTTTTCGAGAGAACTATTCCTTCCCTGACAATGTCGGCGAGTTTTTCCATGTCTTCTTTGGAGCCGGAAACACGCGTTTTATCAAGAACTTCTTTGGCTTTGGCGAGAGCAGCCGCTCTTTTCGCGTCATCAGAAGCACTTTTAATTTCTTCCAAGATACTTTCCGCAGTAAATTTTTTCCTTTGAGAAATATACTCCCTCACACCGC
>MGIN01000006.1:28370-31986 GCA_001793775.1 Candidatus Wolfebacteria bacterium GWA1_42_9 | reverse complement strand
CCAAAACTGAGATGAACAGCGGTCCTGACCGCCGCTCCAGCCGCACCGCCAGCCACAAATTCTTTCCAGTTTCTCTTCCAACCCGAAAGAATAATTTTTCCAAACCCCTTAATCCTTTCTTTGAGAAGTAATAATTTTGATTTATCTATTTCCCCCTCAATCCCCGCCGCTTCGGCGGCTTCTTCGACGTCTCTTTTAAATTCAGGGTCTTCCATAATTTCTTCGGCAACTCTCTCTGTTTCTTGGTCGGGCTTTTCTTCACTCTCCGGTCTTTCCGATACCTTGGCTTTGGCCCTCTCAAAAAGCACGCTCGCCAAATTATCATTAATCTCAAAACCGGCTTTTCTAAACTCCTCTTGGATTAATTTCGGCGACGCTTTGTTTCCGGCAGCCCTCACAATCGCAGCAGCCACAATATTATCAAGTTCTTCCTGAGAAAAATTAAAGATTTTTCCTTCCCCAACCCCCGTTTTCACTCTGTCCGGTGTTCCGGTCCCGGCTGCGGCTTTCTTTCCTTGAGAGGAAGTTTTTTCCGGTCCAGACGTTCTTGTTTCTCCACTATCAAGACCCTCTTTATCCAAATTGGTTCTCACATAATTAAAAATCCCTGCCGCTAACTTCCTACCGACACTTATGCCAAGTTCATCTTCCAGCTTTTCCTGAAGCGATTTAATAGACGCTTTCTCTCCGGCGTCTCTTATAATCCCGGCGGATTTTTTAAGTATTTCTTTATAGTCTCTTAAAGCTAGGCCGGCAGATCTTTCTTCCCCTCTCCGCTTTCTGGCCATCTCTCCTTCAATTATTCCTTTCTTAATCAAATTAATCACATCATCAAGTGTTTTCTTCTTTTCAGCGGCTACTGGAGGGGTCAGATCTTGATTGGCTCCTTCTGGTTTTATTTCTTCCCTCTTCACTAATTCTCCCAAACCTTCAAGAGAATTTCTTCCCGCCCCTTTTAATGATGGTTCTCTTTCACTCATGATTTATACCATACAACAAAAATATGTTTTCCGCAAAGTAGAATACGGAAAAGAAGTCGTAATTTGTAAAACGAGGTTGGAATAAAATCTATCCACACCTTGACTTGAAAAAGTTTCTATAGTGTGATAGTATTTTAGACAGCGATCCTGGCTGGATAACCCGGACAGGACAGACTACTCCGATCTTGATCGGAGTAGAAAGAGAAAGGAGGAAGGTATGAAAAAGTTTTTCATCGTGGCGATTGCCCTCGCGATCGTCGCGGGATGGTGGGCCTACAACACCGGCTCGCCCGCGACCAGCTGGGCAAATCAAATCAAGGCGATGAACAGCTTCACCGAGATCATCATCGGCAACCCGGGCAGCATCCTCGCGGGCATGCAGGACAGCTTCCTGACCGTCCTCGCCTTCGAGGTCCGCTGGCACGCCAGCCCGGCAATCACCGCATGGGCTACGGCGACCAGCGGCTACACGCAACTCGCAACCGCCATTACTCCCACCACTCGACTGGCGACCGAGCTCAACCCATGGACGACGCCAGCGGAGATCCGTCCGGTCATCGACCGCGTCGCCCTGGTGCCGAACCAGTTCGCCCACTACTGTTACTGGAACGATCTCCGTCGCGGCGTGACCAATCCGATCCTCCGTATCTAAGCCGCCATCGGGCAGCACAACTGCCCATCTCTCCGAGGAGCTTCTAGCTCCCCCACAGCACGCTTCACCCGCCTCGTGGTCTCCACGAGGCGGTGTTCATTTTACAATTACAAACCCCTAACAAAACATACAAAAAATCAAAAAACTCCTAAAAATTTATACCGTAATTACTAACCGATAGGACAATATTTACGGTATAAATTTTTTCTAACCTAGAGAGGCTGATTCTCCACAAACTCCTTATCTCTACATACCAAACACAATATACGATATACTAGATACATGCTTCCCTTCTCCACTCCCCTGACGGAAATAAAAGGCATCGGTCCCCGCATTGCCGATAAACTTGCCAAACTCAAGCTCCGAACGGTAAAAGACGTTCTTTATTATTTCCCCTTTCGCTATCAGGACTTTTCCAAAATTTCCAAAATTGCCGACCTCTCGGAAGAACAGATAGCCACTATTTACGGAAAAATAGAAAAGGTGAGTATCTACCGGACGCCCCGCCGGCATATGTGGATCGTGGAAGCGACCATTACCGACGAAACGGGAAAAATAAAGGCGGTCTGGTTCAACCAAAAATTTTTAATCAACACCTTAAAAGAGGGAAAAACTGCCAATTTTGCCGGAAAAACAACCGCCGATGGGAAAAAGCTTTCTCTGCAAAATCCCATGTTTGAAATGCTCTCGGATGAATTTCAGGAAACCAGACACACCGGACGGCTGGTGCCTATCTATTCCCAAACGACCGGAATTACCTCTAAGATGATTCGTTTCGTTCTGAGCAGAGTTATTCCTCTTTTTGAAGACGCTCCCGAGTTTTTGCCCGAAGATACAGTTGAAAAATTCCAATTTCCGCCGCTGGCCAGAGCTTTTACCGACATTCATTTTCCAAAAAACCTGGAGGGTGCCCAAAAAGCCGAAAGAAGGTTCTCTTTTCAGGATTTATTTTTACTTCAGTTAATCAACGCCTCCGAAAAATATTCTTTGTCCCAACAAAAATCATACAGCTGTGATTATTCCCCGGAATTTATCAAAGAGATTTTTTCCTTTTTGCCTTTTGAACTGACACTCTCCCAGAAAAAAGCTCTTTACGAAATTTTGGAAGATTTAAAAAAATCCTACCCCACCAGCCGGCTTTTACAAGGAGACGTAGGATCGGGAAAAACAATCGTCGCCGCTATCGCTGCTCTGGTAGCCGCCAAGAATCAAAAACAATCTGTTTTTATGGCACCCACCGAAATCTTGGCCAAACAGCATTATGAGACATTCAAAAAGTTCTTTGAAGAATTCAGTGATGGAGTAGCTCTTTTGACCTCATCCCAATCAGTTGCCTTTTACGGAAACAGTTTAGAAACTGAAACATCCAAGAAAGAGCTGGTTTCTCAAATCAAAAACGGAAAAATCAAAATTGTTATCGGCACTCATTCAGTCATACAAAAATATATTTCTTTCAAAAATCCGGCGTTTGTGGTAATAGATGAACAACACAGATTTGGAGTCAGACAAAGGGCAGAGCTCGTCCACAGTACTGAATTTATACCTCATCTACTTTCGATGAGTGCCACTCCTATACCGCGTACCTTAGCTCTGTCCGCTTTTGGAGACCTTGACCTTTCTATCATCAATGAGCTTCCTAAAAACAGAAAACCAATCGTTACCAAAGCGGTCAGCTCCGCCAATAGGCAAAAAGCTTATGATTTTATAGCCAAACATATAAGAGCTGGCAGGCAGGCGTTTGTTATTTGTCCCCGTATAGAACCACCAGATCCGGAGGCACCGCTTACTCCCCGCCAACTTTTTCAGCTGGAGGTAAAATCTGTCAAAGAGGAGTATGAAAAACTTTCAAAAAAGATTTTTCCCCAGTTTAAAATAGCTCTCCTTCATGGGCGGATGAAGTCAACAGAAAAACAAAAAACGATGCAAGATTTTAAGGACAAGAAATATGATATTTTAGTTTCCACTTCTGTGGTGGAGGTGGGGG
>MGIN01000006.1:12533-28340 GCA_001793775.1 Candidatus Wolfebacteria bacterium GWA1_42_9 | reverse complement strand
GGTGGGTCGGGGAGAGTATCAGTCGTTTTGTTTTCTCTTTTCCGACATCAATTCCAGGTCCACCGCCGACCGGATGCGAGCGCTGGTCAATGCCAAAAACGGATTTGAACTGGCGGAAATCGACCTAAGGCTAAGGGGACCGGGACAATTCCTGGGGCAAGAACAGGCAGGAATGCCGGACTTGGCGATGAAAGCTATTCAAAATCCGGAGCTGGTCAAAGTTGCACGAGAAACCGCCCACGACATTATTCAAAAAGACCCGCAATTAAAAAAACATCCCTACCTAGCCGCTTATGTAAAAACCTTCAAGGAAGAAGTGCATCTGGAATAGACCGGGGTAATAGAATTCGTAAAACTATAAACTATCTAAAAACTATCTAAAAAATTACACCGTAATAAGTGACCGATAGGAGAATAATTACGGCATAACCTTTAGAACAAAAATAAACAAGACTATAGGATCTGCATCAAAAAACCGGGTTCTCACCCGGTTTTTATTGCCCAATATACTAAATACCAATCCCCATATACTATCCTAGTCCACCTTTATCTTAACTTTCTTGCTCTTGCTGCGATTAACTTTAGCAAGAACAACTTTCAAAATCCCGCCTTTCAAAGAAGCGTGGGATTTATCGGGGTCAATTTCCTGAGGTAAGATTACCGAGCGGGAAAATCTCCCCCAGAAACATTCCTGATAAAGATAGTCGTCTTTTTTAATCTTTTCCTTCTTCTCTCTTTTCCCCCTGATAGTCACCGATTCGGGAGTAATGGCTACATCCAAATCATCCGGCTCCACACCAGCGACAGCCGATTCAATAACAATGTTTTTATCGTCCTGATAAACGTCAATCGTCAGCTGACCCTCGGCATCGTCAAATTCCATGTCTTTAGACTCTTCTCCGCCCCCACCATCATCACCCGTCAAAGAGGCTTCTTTTAAAAGCTCTTTTTCCACCTCCTCGTCGTCATACTTGATACCGGCCAATTTTTCAAAAAAATCCTTGTTGTTGTCGCTCATAACTTTATTATATACGATCAAACAAAATCTATCAATAATTTTCTACAGTCTATAAATTTATTAGTATATTAGTAAAAATTAGTAATTGGTAGAGAAATCACCCCATCTTTTTCAGCTCCTCAAAATCATAAAGGACGAAAAATCCTAAAATCGCCAGAAAAGCCGTCGGATAGACCAAGAAATTATTGAATTCGGAGACCAGATAGTTGAAGATAATGTGGAAAATAGAGGCTAATACCAAACCGGCAAAAATAAATTTTCCTTCTATGTTGAATCTGATACCCCTGGCCCAGTAATGGCCGACAATAGCCGAGGAAAGAGCATGAAGAAGAGTGGCTCCGACAAACCTCAAAAGAATTACCAGAAAAATCGACTCTTGACCTCCGGAAAAGACCAAAAACAGATTCTCGGCAGCGGCGAATCCCAAAGCACCGGTAACCATATAAACCATGGCATCAATCGGCTCGTCAAAGTAAGGGCTCTTTCTCACCACCAAATAGATAAAGAAAAATTTAACTAGCTCTTCGATAACCCCAAAACCGATAAAAACGCTCAAATTTTCCTCTATCAAGCGAGGAAGAGTAATAATTACTTTCTGGAGCGACTGATTAACCAATATTTCCAGAAAAAGGGCGGCAAAAGCCGACAGTCCTCCAAAAATATAAGTCTTGGCGATCATCTTCCGCGGCTCAGGATGAACGTCTTCTCTCAAGAAAAAAGCTAGCCAGATTAAACTGGGAGCAAAACCCAAGACTAAAGCGATAACAGTGCTCATCTATTTAATCATACCAAAAGCCGGTGGCTGTCGGCAAAGGGTTGTTTCCATATCTACATCAGGCGCGGTGGTTTATTTTCCCTAAAATATTGTTTAATTAATCGGTTAAATTTCCTTCCCCGGTCAAATTCATTTTTGAATTTTTCAAAACTGGCGCTTCCAGGAGAAAAAACGATTATTCCCCGTCTCAAACCCGAAACAGCTTTCACTATTTCCTTTAAAGAACCGAAAACTGGTGGTTCTGATTTAAAATATTTATTCTTTCTCAGCCTTTCAACAAGTTTTCGAGTAGCACTCCCATTGAGAAGAAAGAGATTTTTGGTTTTAACATATTTTCCTATGTATTCAGATAGGCGCTTAAAATCTAGCTTTTTATCAGTTCCACCAGTAACTAAAATAAAATCGGGATTTTTAGAAAATCTTTCGATAGCAACAATGGTCCCTTCCGGGCTGGTGGAGGCTGAATCGTTAACCACAACCAGATTTTTCTTTTTTAAAATAATCTGCTGACGGAATAAAATTTGGGGAAGGTTTTTTGTTTTGAGTAAAATTTTCTTCCAAACATCATTCGCTTCGCGAATCGCTGATTTATGCTGATTTAAATATAAATATGAAGCCAGCATTGAAGCCAGAAGGTTATTTTTTTGATGAGGGCTGAGGTCGGTAAATTTAGAAATAAATAATTTTTTACCGTTTTCTTGAAAATAAACCTTCTCCCCGGAGAAAAACAATCCTTTTTTACTTTCAGGCAACGATTTTAGAGAAAAATAATAAATTTGTGATTGGGGTTTCTTCTTAAGAAAAGCAAGGGTGTATTTATCAAGAAAATTTAAAATCAGAAAATCATTTTTTGTCTGGTTTTTGAAGATGTTGGCCTTGACGCTCAAATATTTTTCTATGGTCCCGTAACGATTAAGATGGTCAGAGGAGAGATTGGTAATAACGGCAACATGAGGACTCCGAATTCCACCACCCTTATTTTTGTCAAGTATTGAACGATCGTTCAATACTTGACAATCTGGGTTGTTAAAACTGTTCCAATCGCCGACATATTCAAGCTGATAAGAAGAAAGCTCTAAAACTAACGGGGTTTTTGACGTGATTTTATCTATTATTTTTAGAAGTCCGTTTTGAGGAATATTTCCTCCGATTATTGATGGGGAAAGAATATACCCTATCCATGTAGTCACCGTAGTTTTTCCCCTAGTTCCCGTAATTCCAATATAACGACTTGCGATGTCGTTAGGTTTAGGTTGAAGAAGTTTTAAAAAAAGAGTGTAATCGTTATAGAACTCCTTTTTATATTTTTGAGCCAGTTTAACCCAGGGAGAAAAGTGGCTGACCGCCGGATTAAAAACAATAATATCGTTATTTTTAAAATCGGACTCTTTGTGCCCTCCCAAATGAAATTTGATATTAAAACCCTTTAATTGTCTGACTGATTTTTTCAGTTCACTTTCCGTGTTTAAGTCAGTAATAGTCAGTATATTGTCGTTTTTATATAGAAATTTAGCGGTAGAAACTCCCCCTCCCAAACGTCCTAAGCCAACCAGTAATACCTTTTTACCCGATATTGATTTTTGCATATAAAGAAGCCAAAAAATTACTTCCTGAAAAACTTTTTAATTATCTCAGCCACGGCAACATTAACAGCAACCATTCCCACAACTCCAATCATCCACTGCCAAGACAAAGATTGGGTTTTTAACAGTTGTTGAAGAGGAGGAAAATAAATTCCCAATATCATCATAATAACTCCTAATCCAACTCCCACAACCATGTATTTATTTGAAAAAATGTTATAGGACCAGATGGGCATTTTAAAATTTCTGAGAGAAAAGGCGACAACCAGAGTGTATAAACCAAGAGAAGCGAATATAAAAGTTCTCAGTGTATCAATATTAACTCCAATATTCTGTAAAATTACGTAAACAAGGCACAGAATCAAACTCGTTCCTAACCCAACTCCGGCCAGAAGGGTTTTAACTTCGGAATCAAATACTTTTTTTATATTTTTAGGAGATTCTTTTATGTTTTCCTGTTCCCTTTCAAAAGCAAAGGCGACGGCCGGAAAACTGTCGGTAAAAAAATTTATCCACAAAATCTGAGTGGCCAGCAAAGGCAAAGGCCAGTCGCCTAATATGGCGCTGCCAACTATCAGAATTCCATCCAAAACGTTAGCCAAAAGATAAACTATGGTTTTTTTTATGTTTCCCATAATATGCCTCCCTTCTTCAATAGCCAAAACAATTGTTTTGATGTTGTTGTCCAATAAAACCAAATCAGCAACGCTTTTAGCCACATCCGTACCGGAACCAACGGCAATTCCGATGTCGGCCTCTTTTAAGCTTGGGGCATCGTTTACTCCGTCTCCGGTCATGGCTACGGACTCTCCCAGAGATTTATAGAGTTTGACTATTTTAAGTTTTTGCTCCGGATTTACCCTGGCAAATATATTTATATTAGGAAGACGACTCTTTAAATCCTCCTCTGACATATTATCAAACTCAATCCCGTCAATAACTTTTTCATCCGACACCTGCCAACCCAATTGACGAGCCAGAGCCATGGCTGTTCCTTTGTGATCTCCGGTAGCGATTATTGTTTTAACTCCGGCCATTTTTATCCTATTAAGAGCTTCCACTGCCTCGGGACGAATTGGATCGGAAAAAGATATAAACCCTCCTAAAGAAAAATTCTTATATTCATTCACGGAAATTTTTCCCGATAAGGATACTTTTTTATAAGCAACCGCCAAAATTAATTCTCCGCTATTTGCCATTTCATTTATTTTCTGTAAAAGAATTTGTTTTTGGTCGGATTTTAATTTTGATTTACTTATTAGAACTTCCGGGGCCCCAAATAATAATAAAATTTTTTCTTTGCTTCTTAGGGACAGAATATCCAAGTCGCGATTCATGCTTATAATTTCGTGAATGGAAAATCTTCTTGACGGATTAAATGAATCGATCTCTTGAGTGACGGAATTCTTGCGGATATTTTCTAATTTTACTCCCCTTAAGGCACACTCATTGGCCAGAGAAACTTCCAGAGGTCTGCCCGAATAAATGAATTTTTTGTCAACTTCGGTAACCAATACCTGAATACCCATAAGAGCCAAGGATGCTAATTTCTTTTGTTCTTTGGAAAAACCCGTTTTTTTATTTAGAGAAATTGAAATATTTGAAATATTTTCAATCGGAATTATTTGGGCAAGTTTCATAACTCCTTGAGTTAAGGTTCCTGTTTTATCCGTAATAATAACGGAAGCCGATCCCAAAGCTTCGGCTGCGATTAATTTCCTGACAACTCCATTTTTCTTGGCCAACCTCTCAACTCCAACGGCAAAAACAGCTGTCAGGGCTATGGGGAGCCCCTCGGGAATAGCTCCCACGGCAAGAGCCACGGCAATAAAGAACATATCAACTGCCGGTTGGCCGCTGCGAATACCATTTAAAAATATGACCGCTACCAACAAACCAAGAATAAATGTCAGAAGCCAAGCAAATTTACCGATAGATTTTTGCAATGGAGTTTTTGTTTCAGAGGCGGTTCCAACCAATTCGGCTATCTTTCCAAACTCGGAATCAGCCCCAACTTCAGTCACAACAGCTAATCCATCTCCCTGTACAGCCAAAGTTCCGCCAAAAAGCATGTTTTTTCTCTCGCTTACAGGAACCAATCCCGATATTACGGAACTATGTTTTTTAACCGGCAGAGATTCTCCGGTAAGAATGGACTCGTCTATATTTAAATTTTTTTCCTTAATAATTCTTAAATCGGCTGGTATTCTGTTCCCGGAAACTATATGAACCATATCTCCAACAACCAATTCTTTAACGTCAATTTCAATTTCTCGGCCGTGCCTAATAACCCTGATTTTTTCCTGAAGATATTCTTTCAATTTGTCTAAAGATTTTTCGGCTTTATATTCCTGGTAAAAACCCAAAAGAGTGTTGACCGTTATAGCCATGATTATAACTATGGCATCGCTAAATTCTTTCAAAAATAAAGCGATGACAGCGGCAATAACCAATATAAAAATAAGCGGGCTTTTAAACTGGCTCAAAAATATACTCCAGGCAGTTTTTTGCTTTTTTCCATCAATAACGTTCGGCCCGTACCGTTGACGACGAGAAATTATCTCTTTTTCTAATAGACCGCCCTCGGAAGTTTTAAGAATTTCAAATATTTCTTTACTGCCTATGGAATACCAGGGCTGATTTTCTGTTTTATCAAAAAGATTCATCAAAATAATTCTATTGGAAATTATTATAAAAAGAAAGGAGGGGGCGCGTGGCTCCCTCCTAAAAACTGTTAAAATTTTTCAGCTTTTAAAAATCCAGACAATTTAATTAATTTCTTTTTTGTCAGAAGTATTGATATTTTCCTCTTTTTTTCTTTTATTTAATAGCTCTGGTTTGTCTGCTGGAATATTTTTGAAAATAAACGTCTTTTCTTTTTTATCCTCCAGAACACACGTCTTATTACGATGGTAATCTTCTTGACCAGGTAAAATAACACCACCACAGTATTCACACTCACCAGTCATTTCCATCTCTTTTTCTTTATTATCTTTATTATTTGGATCCCCTCCGTCCGGCTCCTTTCTTTTTTCTGCCATTAATCTTTCAAACATGTTTATATTTTTTACTTTTAACACACTTATTATATTTCCCGTTTTGCTATTTGTCAGTCGTAATAAAACCGCTGATTTAAAGCGGTTTTTGTTTGTATTTTAAAAGCCAAGCCGTATATCCGAACACCAACAAATGAAACAAATATGAGCTTTTAGTGTCTTAGGTGTGTGAGTGTAGCAAATACGAGTTCAGGACAAAGAGAGATATTTGTTTCATTTGTTTGAGAGGATATACAGGATTGTCAGTTTTAGCGCCACCTTTTTCTGACTAAAAAGGTGGCGAGAAATTACCATTCCTCTATCATCAAAAACTCCTTCTCTTTTTTAGGAAGCCGCTGATAAATGGCTTCGGTGACAAAGGGTATAAAGGGATGGAGAAGTTTTATAGATTTTTCCAAAACATAACAAAGAACCTGCTTGGTTTCCTTGTCCTCCTTATTTTTTGAATACTCAATATATTTATCGGCAAACTCGTGCCAGATAAATTCATAAATATCATGGAGTGCCTGCCCAAATTCGTATATCTCCATCTGTTTTTCTGACCGCTCTAAAAGTTTTTCAAATTTTTTAATCAATTCTTTGGCTGTAGCGTCGTCTATTTTCTTCGGTTTAGAAAAATCAAAGTCGTCTCCAACTTTAGTCAAAATAAATCTGGCTATATTCCACAGTTTATTGGCAAATTTCTTTCCAGCCAAAATATGTTCTTCGGCCCAATGAATATCCTGTCCGCCCATTGATTGCCATATTAAACCGAATCTCGTCGCGTCAGCGCCATGCTTTTCTATAAGCTCAAGAGGGTCAATTCCGGTGCCAAGAGACTTGCTCATACGCTTTCCGTCTTTAGTCAGAATGGTGCTGTGTATAAATACATTCTCAAATGGAACTTTATCCATAAAACTTAGACCTGAAAATATCATGCGAGAAATCCAGAGATGGATAATCTCACGAGCCGAGGTAATGAAAGAAGTTGGATAAAAATTATCAAGATCTTTTGTTTTTTCCGGCCATCCTAAAGTAGCAAACGGCCATAATGCCGATGAAAACCAGGTGTCAAAAGTGTCATTGCTACCTTCAATAGGAATGGGGTGCCCCCACCAAATCTGCCGTGAAATACACCAGTCTTTAACATTCTCAAGCCAATTTAATGCTATATCTTTCCATCTTTCGGGAGAATATTTTACTTTCCCGTTACGAATTGCCTCAATGGCCGGCTGGGCAAGGGGTTTCATTTTCAGAAACCATTGTTTGGAAAGCATCGGCTCAATAGTTGAATTACAACGGTAACATTTGGCAATGTTGTGAACTATTTCTTCCTCTTTCTCAAAAAGCCCGCTATCTTTGAATTTTCCAATAACTTTTTCCCGCGCTTCACTAACAGACAGATTATCAAATTCCACACCAACGTTTATTATTTCCCCCTTTTCGTTAATAACTTTTATAAAAGGAAGTTGATTTCTTTCCGCAATTTCACTGTCAGCCATATCGTGAGCTGGTGTTACCTTGACTGCCCCCGTGCCGAATTCCCGGTCAACACCCTGGTCAGCAATAATAGGAATTTCCCTATTCACGATGGGAAGAATAATTATTTTCCCTATAAAACGCTTGTAGCGATCATCTTTAGGATTAACGGCGACCGCCGTATCTCCAAGCATTGTCTCCGGACGAGTTGTTGCAACAACTACATGTCCGGACTTGTCTTTTAACGGGTAACGGAAATACCAGAGCAGAGATTTCTCCTCCGTGTATTCAAGCTCTAAATCAGAAAGAGCGGTTTGATCTTTAATACACCAGTTAATTACCCTCTCTCCCTGATAGATAAGACCTTTGTCGTAGTACTTTTTAAAAGCTTCCTTAACCGCTTCCTGATAATTCTCATCCATAGTAAAGCGAGTCCGCGACCAATCGCAGGAAGCCCCCAATTTCTTAAGTTGGTTTAAAATGATATCCCCGTATTTTTCTTTCCATTCCCAAACTTTTTCCAAAAACTTATCTCTTCCCAAATCGTGGCGAGAGAGTCTTTCTTCTTTTAATTGTTTTTCAACAACATTTTGAGTAGCAATACCGGCATGATCGGTTCCCGGAACCCATAGTGTCTTATATCCCTTCATGCGATAATAGCGCACAAGAATATCTGAAATGGTATTTTCCAGAGCATGCCCCATGTGAAGAGAGCCGGTGATATTGGGAGGAGCAATCATAATCGTATATGGCTCTTTTCTGTCTCCGGGCAAATTATCCGGGTTGAAAAAGCCCGACCTTTCCCAGTCCCAGTAAATTTTTTCTTCATTGTCTTTGAAATTATAGGGTTTTAAGAAATCAGAATTCATAGAGCGACACCAATTACAAATAACACGCGGATTTACGAATATCAAAAAAGTATAGGTTAATCCTATACTTTTTCGATAAAAAAGGCAAAGAGTTAGCTCGGCTAATCTTTTAACGACCTTATCGCTTCCGCCATTTCATCAAAACTGTACTGATAGCCGCCTTTTTCAAAACTTTTCACCCTAATACCGAATTTCTTGGCTTCTTCTTCTATACGACTGTTATCTCTGTTATCAGAACTATGAGCCACAATAAAAGCATTGACCCCTCTTTCTCCAAGCGCTTGGGTTATCTGCCACCCTTCCATTTTGTCGCTCCCTAAATTTCCGTCAATAATAAAGGCGAAGGGGGGTTTTTCTTTGCCAAGAGCTTCAAGGGCGCTCTCCCCGCTGCTAAAGGTTCTAATCTCAAAACCTTCCATTTTAAGAAACTCCCCCACGGTTTCTTGGATAGCAGAACTATCGTCAATAATCCAAACAACTTGTTTGGGTTTTTCTTTTTGTTCTCGATTTCCCCCTTCTATTTCCTTATCGCTAAAATTTCCGTTCATGTTCTATTTAATTACCTCAACAAACACCTTAGTTTTCCCCGTGTCAACCAAAAACTTCTGCTGGACTTCGGGAATTTGCCGGATTTGATTGGCCAACAAAGAGACCACCGCCTCTCTGGTAACAGAATCAAAATCTCCGGAAACGGGTACCCCCAAATAATTTTGGAGAGTGGCTACCGCCTGCCGGGTCATATCGTCAAAAAATCCGGTCGGTTGGCGATCCAACGCCCCCATTTCCAAAAGAAGAGATTGAAGGGTAGAAACTTCTTTTCCCGAGTCCCCCACCTTCAGGTCACGGGGAAAAAGAAAAGAAAAGTCGGTTATTGCCACTTCATAAATTTCCCAATCTTTGGAAAAGGAAATTTTAAACTCTTTGGATTCAAACTTGGGAAGATTGTCCAGAACCGTTGCCGAACCAGCCAGCAGTTCCCCATCTTTGTTGAAAATGAGAGTATAAATATTGACTGGGCTGAAGTCCGATTGGGAATGGTTGGTGACTTTCCCAGAAACATAAAGTAGATTGTCTTTGTAAGTTTTAATATCATCAGTATCAATCTCCGGCTTTTCCAACTGGTTTAAAGGAACCCACTGAGGGTTTTTTATTTTCAGATCGGCTTTAATGATTTTTTCCGGGTCAGCCGGAACATAGGATTTAACCAGATACTTAAGATCTCCGGCATAAATAAAAGATTTTTCTTCAAAAACCTTAGCCGGCACCCCCAAAGAATCCTTAAGAGTCAGAGTGTAATCAAACCGCCAAGCCGCCCAAGCGGTGTTGGGATTATAAATTTCGGCAACGACGCCTACTCCGTCAGCCGCTCGAAAAACTTTGACAAATTTAACTTCAATGTTTTTTAAGGATCTTACTTCACAAGAAATACAGGGACCGCCGCAATCCACATCAGACTCGCCCTGATTTTTTTTGCCGTCAAAACAGGAAGGATTGGAGGGGAAGAATGAAATCGAAATCAGCCAGATAAAAGCGGCTAAAACAAGTAGAAAACCGACACCATATACCAGCTGTTTGGCAAGACGCATATCAGAAAATTACTAATTTCCAATTACCAATATCTAATTAAAGATAAGAGAAAATACGCATATTCATTATACAAACAAAGAGAGAATAAAAAAAGACATCGGATTTATAAAAGATGTCTTTTTTGTTTTTTTGTTTCTGTAATAAAAATAGGAACTTTCATATGCTGGCATACCCTACTTTCCCCCAAAGGAGTATCATCGGGCCAATGAGCTTTCACTTCTCTGTTCGGAATGGGAAGAGGTGGGACACTCATTGGTAAAACACCAGCAAATGAAAGTTCCTATTTTTATACTTTTTTCTCAAACTAAATTGTGGAAAAAGCCACCGGAAATTATCCAGTACCTTCCTCCAAGGTGAAGACAATGTATGCGAACAGCGCGCCTCCGCACTCGCTTCGCTCGCACTTTGGCAATGCGAACGCGCACATGCGAATAATCGAGCTGCGCATTAAGACTCAAAAAGTTAAGGTTGAATGGGCTATTAGTACTCCTCGGCTAAAATTCTTGCGAATCTTACACCTGGAGCCTATCAAGGTCGTCATCTTCAACCGCCCTAAGATGCCTAATCTTGGGATGGGCTTCGCGCTTAGATGCTTTCAGCACTTATCCCTTCCGAACATAGCTACCCGGCGCTTCAGCTGGTGCCAAAGCCGGTAGACCAGAGGTTCGTTCAGCCCGGTCCTCTCGTACTAGGGCCAACTTCCCTCAAGCATCAACGCCTGCAGCAGATAGAGACCAACCTGTCTCACGACGGTCTAAACCCAGCTCGCGTACCATTTTAATTGGCGAACAGCCAAACGCTTGGGAGCTTCTCCACCCCCGCGCTATGGTGAGCCGACATCGTACATAATCTATTATCACTAATAGTGTGGACTATATCTTCATCCTCAAAAAAATTGAGGAGTTGGCGTGTTAGTTCTGATAAAAACCAGAACTCTGATTTGATGTGTCATCAAATCAAGTCTCTACGGGGTTATAACTCATTTATTTTCCATTATGAGTCAAACTTCCCACGGTATTGTCTATTTATTAGAACAAATAGAGTCCACCGTTATAAGCCAAATACTAAGGTTTAGATACCAGGCTACAACATTGCTGCTGTAGCACCCCGACATATTAAGGTGCCGAGCGATGCCGTCGATATGGACTCTCGGGCATCACCAGCCTGTTATCCCCAGGGTAGCTTTTATCCGTTGTCTTCGGCCTTCCTATGAAGAGTTACACATTAATTAAAACGTATAACATTGCCGTCGGGTCACTAAGTTCTGCTTTCGCATCGGCTCGACATGTCCGTCTCGCCGTCAAGCCAGCTTACGCCTTTACACGTCCAGCCCGATTTCCATCCGGGCTAAGCTGACCTTTAAACTCCTCCGTTACTTTTTAGGAGGATAACGCCCCATTAAAACTGCCCGCCAGACACTGTTCCCTGCCGTTTTTGCCGTCAAGGTTAGACTTTAAAATCTGAAAGATGGGTGTTTCATTGTCGGCTCCACTCTGCCCGAAAGCAAAGCTTCGAAGCCTGCCCACTACGCTACGCATCCAAACCCTAAAGCCAATATCAAGCTACAGTAAAGCTCCTGGGGTCTTTTCGTCCCGCTGCAGGTACCCCGCGTCTTCACGGGAATCGCATTTTCACCGAGCTCATCCTCGAGACAGTTCTCCAGTCGTTACGCCATTCGTGCGCTCCGGAACTTACCCGGAAAGGAATTGCGCTACCTTAGAACAATTATAGTTATTGCTGACATTGACGAGGGCTTCAACCACTCAGCCGTGAAGCGGCTTCGCACGCTGATTTACGCTGACAAATACGCTGATTTACGCTGATGAATTATATCTGCGTTTATCTGCGTTATAATCCGCGATAATCTGCGCGCCGAGTCGCTCCACGACCGGCGGCATTAACCTTCTCGCATCGGTCAGGCGTCACCCCCTATACATCCTCTTACGAGTTCGCAGGGAGCTGTGTTTTTAGTAAACAGTCGCCAGAGATACTTTTGTTGCACCCTTCACTTCCTTGCGGAAGTTCAGGGAGGCCTTATCCCGAAGTTACGGCCGCTTTTTTGCCGAGTTCCTTGAGGATGACTCACTCGTTCCCCTTAGGCTTCTCGCCTCACCCACCAGTGTCGGTTTACGGTACAGGCTCAATTCTTTTAACCTTAGAAGTTTTTCTTGGAAGTCGGCTTGAGAGACTACTCTTTGATAATCGCCGAGTTGTTTTTACTCTGGGAATCGCCATTGAAGGCAGCGTTCCGGATTTACCGAGAACACGTCCTCGATCAAAAACACCAAACCATTAAGATGCTCTCTCTACTCAACTTCGTCACTCCATCGAAAAGAACTGAGGGGCCGGAATATTAACCGGCTGTCCATCAGCTGCGGCTTTCGCCATTGCCTTAGGTCCCGCCTAACCCTTCGCTGATTTCCATTGCGAAGGAAACCTTGGATTTTCGGGGGTCCAAATTCACATCGGACTTGTGGTTACTCATACCAACATTTTCTCTTCCTAGCGCTCCACCCCGCCTCGCGGCTGAGGCTTCATCGCTGCTAGGAATGCTCTCCTACCGCTATCTCGCCTGCGGCGAGAACACTGACAGAGCTGACATAACACTGACAGATTGGAAAAAGTTCCGCACTGTCCGTGTCTTGTCCAAAACTGTCTGTGATCTTGTCGCAGACAAGATAACCCGCGTCTTCGGTAATATGCTTAGCCCCGGTAAATTTTCGGCGCAGTCTGCCATCTAGTAGTGAGTTGTTACACACTCTTTAAAGGATGGCTACCTCTAAGCCAACCTCCTACCTGTCTCTGGCAGGCCACTACCTTTGACACTTAGCATATATTTAGGGACCTTAGACGGCGGTCTGGGCTTTTTCCCTTGCGACTATGGAGCTTAGCCCCCATAGTCTAACTGCCCAGGCGATTTATTGAAGTATTCGGAGTTTGACTGAGAAGCCGAGCTTTCGCCCTTTACTTCTCAACCAGTGGCTCTACCCCTCCAATATTTTTCCTGGACGCTAGCCCGAAAGCTATTTCGGAGAGAACCAGCTATTACCAGATTCGATTAGCTTTTCACTCCCTACCTCGGGTCATCCGAAGGTTTTGCACAACCAACCGGTTCGGGCCTCCTCCCGCCTTTCGGCGAGGTTCACCCTGCCCAAGGTAAGCTCATCTGGCTTCGGGTCTTATGCACACCGCGGCCTCGCGTATAACGCGAGTAACTCACAACTTACAACTAACAACTAACGACAAAAATTAAATGTCGTAAGTCATGGGTCGTTGGTCGTCAGTCACTTGTGTTACACACAAGGCATACGCCCTTTTAAGACTCGCTTTCGCTTCGCCTACACTCCGTAGAGCTTAGACAAGCGATGCACATAAACTCGTTGGTTCATTCTTCAATAGGCACACGGTTGTCCTCATGGGACTTCCGTTCCTTGTAGACATATGGTTTCAGGTTTTATTTCATCGGCCTCGCCGGCCTGCTTTTCACCTTTCCCTCACGGTACTAGTTCGCTATCGATCACTAAATGTATTTAGTCTTTCCTGATAGTTCAGGATGCTTCCCCCGAAGCTTTCGTTCGTCGGGGTATTTAAGGACACATACTAGGAAGTTCTTTTGTTTTCGCCTACAGGACTTTCACCTTCTTTGGTATCCCTTCCCAGGGACTTCGGCTAACAAAAGAATTTGTAACTTCCCCTTATCGCTACAAGCGGACTGGCGCCAAAATTTGGCACTAGTCCGCGAGAGCGCCAGAGTATATACCTTCCAACACCCCGTCTTGTCATAGACAAAACAGGGTTTAGACTATCTCCCTTTTCGCTCGCCGCTACTGGGGGAATAGATCCCGTCAAAAACGGGATGTTTTTTTGTTTTCCTCCGCTTAATGAGATGTTTCACTTCAGCGGGTTCGCGCCCACGCTTTCTAGGCGGGGTAATTGTGGTTTACACAATTGGGTTGCCCCATTCGGAAATCCCCGGATTAAAGGTTGCTACACACCTCCCCGAGGCTTATCGCAGTTACGCCGCGTCCTTCGTCGCCATTTAGTGTCAAGGCATCCACCATACGCCCTTAGTTAACCTCAACTTTTCAAGTCCTTTTTGATTTTTTGTCTTCACCTTGCAGAAAAGTACTTTCGCAAGGAATTTTCCGCCGCACTCAAAAATAAAAATGGGACGGAAAAAATAATTTATACCTGCATAATGCTTGAATATTCTCTATGCAATTTCGAAAGAAACTTTTGCTTCCCCAAAATTGTTTTTTCAAAGGCCAGTCGTTTCTATCAAACAGAATTTCCAGGCAATTTTTAAAATAAAAAATCCGCCTTGAGGCGGACAAGCGACAACCCAAAAAGGGCGCTTTTTCGCTCATCCGCTTTGGAAATTATTTCGGCAATTCATATCCGAAGTATATAGAAGACGACCCGCACCTGTCAAGCTCCGGTAATCCTGCCAGCCAAGTAATAATAAGGGGCTTGTTTTCTACACAGATTGAATCTTCCTATACGCGTACCAGAAGATAAAAGTCAAAACAAAAACGGAAAAAATCCCGACCCCCATGACCTCTCCGGATAAAGACCCATCCAAAACTTGGGAGCTGGAAAGCGGCTGGGGAACAATTTCTCCAGAAGATAAATTCTCAGCAATCGCTTTGTTTCCATCCAAAAAACTTTCTCCATTTTCTGATTTTAAAAAGACGTTCTGCTCTCCGGGAGTAGGACGGTTGGTTTTCAAATAATTTTCGGGTAAATTGCTCTTTATCAGAGAAGTTCCCTCCCCGAGAGAATCTTGATAGCTCAAAGAGTCCACTAATTCCCCCGAACCGTCAAAAAGAGAAATCGTTTCTCCATCGTTGTTTAAGCTAATTTTAGTTTTGGAATAAGGAAGCCATAAAAATCCTCTCGCCGTGATGGATTCATTTTTAAAAAGATAGCTCTTGCCCCCCGCGTCTTTCAGGGACCAGCTTGCTAACGATACCTCTTTGTCCGAACTGTTAAACAGTTCGACAAATTCCCCCTCTGTATCTTTGCCAACAGGATTGGGTAGAGCTTCAGAAATAAAAACCATAGAAACTATTTTAAGGAAAGTTTTCTGAGAAATTTCTCCTCGTCCCAAATTTCCATTCCTCTTTCCCGGGCTTTCTGGTATTTGGAGCCAGGATTGGCGCCAACAACAACGATATTAGTAGAAGAGGTAATTTCTGAATTAAAATGACCTCCCTCGTTTTCAATAACTTCTTTAGCGCGCTGACGAGATATAGAGCTAAGAGTTCCGGTGAGACAGACATTAAAACCTGCTAGAACTCCCCGAACTTTTTCTTTGAGAGGAATTAATTCAATTCCTGCTTTCTCCAGATTTTTCAAAAGTTTTCTATTTTTTTCCTCTAAAAACCAGGAATGAATGCTCTGGGCAACTTTGGGACCGATATCCGATATTTCCCTTAACCCCTCTGGGGAAATTTTTTCA
>MGIN01000006.1:10557-12475 GCA_001793775.1 Candidatus Wolfebacteria bacterium GWA1_42_9 | reverse complement strand
TCGCCGAATCTTTCCAGGGAAGAAATTTCTTCTTTGTTTGAGAAAAAAATGTCCGCTGGACCGGTAATCAACCCCTCATCCAAGAAACGATCGACGATTTTTTTCCCAAGACCCCTGATATCAAAGGCCGAGCGGGAGGCAAAGTGGATGATGGCTTCTCTGTTTTTCGCTCCGCAAGAAGGATTGGAGCATTTCAAAAAAACCCCCTCTTTTCTAACAGGCGCATTGTCTACCGGACAACGGCTGGGAATTTTAAAATTTCTTTCTTTGCCCGTTCTTAACTCTTTGATGACTCGAATAATTTTGGGAATAACGTCCCCGGAACGCGTAATAATTACCGTATCGCCAATCTTTACTCCTAATCTTTTTATCTCATCAAAGTTGTGGAGAGTTGAGTGGGTAACAGTCACTCCTCCCACCTCAACCGGTTTGAGGACCGCTACCGGAGTTAAAATTCCCGTTCGACCCACCTGAATCTTCACACTCTCAACGATCGTAGTCGCTTGGCGGGGAGAAAATTTGTAGGCGATGGCGGCCCGGGGAGCTTTACCGATGGTGCCGGCTTTCTCAAAAATTTTGTTATCGTTAATAATAACAACGATGCCATCAATTTCGTACTCCAATTTATTACGGTTTTTTTCCCAACTATTTCTGAAAACGAAAACTTCCTCTAAATTCTTTACCGATTTGTTATGAGGATTTGTTTTAAATCCCCAAGAGGCCAGTATTTTATGTTCTTCTTCGTGGTCAGCTTGTCCGACATCAGTGACAATATCGTATTGAAAAGAATCCAGTTTTCTAGAAGCGGCAATCCGGGGATCGAGCTGTCTAACCGAACCGGCGGCCAGATTTCTGGCATTGGCATAGGGTTTTAATCCTTTTTTTTCCTGTTCCTTATTAATTCTCTTGAGTTCTTTTTGAGTTATAAAGACCTCTCCCCTGACAACCAAGTGTTTGGGGATTTTGTGTTCTCCCAATTGCTCCAATCGCTGGGGAATAGCTCTGATGGTTTTTAAATTCTGAGTTATGTCTTCTCCAATAATTCCATCGCCCCTGGTCGCTCCTTGTTTTAACGTTCCATTTTCATAAATAAGTTCTATGGCCAACCCGTCGATTTTTAATTCGCAGTAGAATAGAGGGGATCTCTTGACCTGAAGTTTGTTCCCCAAGTAATTTTCCAAACGTTCCAGCCATTCTTCCATTTCTTGTTCCGAAAAGGCATCGTTAAAAGAAAGCATCGGACTGTCGTGCTTTATTTTAATGAATTTATCCAGGGGCTTGCCTCCCACTTTTTGGGTGGGAGAGTCAGGAGTAACCAGATCCGGGAATTTATGTTCCAGCTCCTCCAGCTCGTTTTTCAGAGTATCAAAAGCAGAGTCGTCGATTTCGGGGGCGTCGAAGGTGTTATAAAGAGTCCGATGGTAATCAATCAGCTTACGGAGTTTTTTAATGCGTTCTTTGGCTTCATTTTTATTCATGCCATTTTTACCTAAGAGCGAAGCGATTAGTTGTAAACCCCTGCCTGCCGGCAGGCAGGGAGCACCCCGTTAGATGGCGGCTCCGCCTATCTAACGGGGTAAACTTTTTATATTTGAAAATTCATTCGCTTCCAGCTCTTAATTTTCAAATAAAAACTTTATTGCTCAAAAAACACTCCAAAGGCCCGGGAGATATCTCCTGATTTTCCAACTGATTTGATAACTTGATAGACCCCGTCGGTGGTGGTTGCCACCTGAGCCGTTGCTCCGTTAGCCAAAGGACCGATATTCTCGCAGAAAATATCGGGGTCTTTAGTTAATTTGTAAAAATAACACTCTACCCCGTAATCAGCCGCGTAAATTGCCTCGGCCGATTGAGTAATACCGGTGACTGTTTTAATTTTCTGAAGAGAGATGTAGCCGGCGATAGTGGTTACCCC
>MGIN01000006.1:8357-10494 GCA_001793775.1 Candidatus Wolfebacteria bacterium GWA1_42_9 | reverse complement strand
TAGGAAAGTTTTTTTCATTTTGTATCTGCTGGTTTTTAAAAATACGCAATCGGCACTATTATCACCCTACTCCGCCCGGGAGCTGACAACAGTTTGAAGATAAGTGTTAATTTCTTTAATTTTTCTCTCGGCCACTCTCACTCCGATATTTAGAACCACTCGAGAAGGACCGGCGGCACTGATGGCAGGTACCTCGGCATTAAAATAAGAAACGTCAACGTTATCGGCTGTCACCGGTCGGACAGCCGGATTGGGATCGTTGGGAACGGATTCTTCTTTTCTAAAAATTCTCCCCGAAGCAGTTGAGGTTTCTAGAAAGTAAGTGATAATTTTACCATCTGGGTTAATAAATTGAATTGAAGGACCGCCGCCAAGAGAAGATTCAATATTAGTAGAAACCCTGATTTCTCTGGCCATCTGTTCTAATGTCAAGCTGGCATTGTCCGTTGCCGCCATTAATTTGAGGAGTAATCTCTGGTTGGAAAGAATTTGAACAAATCCGGAAATGGCAACGGAAACCAAAATACTGAAAATACTCAGAGCCAAAAGCAATTCTACCAAAGTAGAACCCCGATGATTCCTGAAAATATGTGGATTTTTATCTGTCGTCTTATTCATTGTACTTTCCAGTTAAAAAAGGCGTCTTCCAGATTGATTTCGAATGTTCCACCGGCTCTGGCTTTCCAAAAAACTATTGAGTTAACCGCTATTTTCTCGGGGCTGTCAGATTGCTGGAGGCGAATAATTCGCTTAAAGGGAGTATTTTCGGCTCCACCACCCGACTGGTAAGAATATCTTTTGGAAGCCGGATCAAAGGATAAAGAGCGCGTCAGAGATTTAGCTTCTTCTTCGGCAGCCGAAATCAAAGACACTTCAGCGCTGTTCCATTCCACCTCAAAATAACCCTCCCCCGCTCCAAAACCCTGGCCGTCAGCTACCTTACCGTCAATAATGTTTTTTACCACTTCCACCCCTTCAGCCGCCAGGTAAGTGGCCACGTACTGATCAGCAATAACCTTATTTAAGCCGATAGCATAGGACAAAAGAGCCATCAGTCCCAAAAGTCCGATCACCACCATTGCCAAAGCCACCATTGTTTCGGCCAGCATCTGGCCACTTTCACCTTTTTTGTTTTTGACCAATCTATTTCTCATTATGTAAAAGTATCGATGCGAATATACGAATCTACCAATAATACTAATAATTCAGATTCTCCCCCATTTGTATAATTAGCACATTTGTATATTGGCATCGTTACGTTAATCCGAAGAAATCTGGCCGAACTTATTAACTCTAACGGAAAGATTAAGATTGGGAACTTCTTCAGAGGACATATTGATAACTGCCTCTTCCGTGTCCGGATATAAATAAACTTTTGGGTCGGGAGGAACAAAAAGAATATCAAGAGTACCGCCACCTTGGGACAGGTCCAATTTGGCTTCCGTCAGAAACAAGGACTCTAAAATAATATCATTATCGGAGTAAAGCTCTCCTGTAAAGTTCTTGCATCTTTCAAATTCTCCCTGTCCCTGGGGAGGAACATCCTTGAAGACAATGATTTGGCTTTTGGAAGAGTCGAGATGAACTCCCCAGCCGCAGCCAATTCCACCTTCTTTCCCCAGATAGGTGGAAAGAGCCAGAGACTTAGCCTGCTGAATCTTGGATACTATTTTCCCCTGTTCCCGGTATATGGAAATTAATTTGTCGGAAGTCCGATTATAGGAAGCAGACGCTCCGACAAAAAGCAAGGTCAGCGAGATGACGACAATTAATTCGACGAGAGTAAACCCTCCCAAGTTTTTTCTGAAAAATTTAGTGAGGGTAAAGCCATTATTATTCCTAAAAAAAGCATTTTTCATGAAAGAACACCCGCAACTTGTTAGAGTTGTCGGTTGTGATTTATTGGTTGTCCCGCTTCTAGCGGGATCCCGCCTTCAAAATTTTTCTATAGTGGCGGGATAAGTTAAATAACCTACATCCCAATTATACCAAAGTAGAGAGAGAGTAATCTAGCACCAAAGAAAAAGACTAGTCCCGCTGCCAAAACGATAAACGGGCCAAAGGGAACCAGATCAGATATTTTTTTCCTCCCGAGAGCCATCAGAATCAAAGAAACGACAGCGCCGAGGATGAAAGA
>MGIN01000006.1:837-8044 GCA_001793775.1 Candidatus Wolfebacteria bacterium GWA1_42_9 | reverse complement strand
TCCCTGGACAAAAAAGCTCACAAGAGGGACTAACTCATACCAGGAGAGAACTTTTCGGCAGTGAAGACAAGCTGACCGTCCCCCGATATTGTCGGAGGCAAAAAGTTTTTTCCCGGGATGGTAGCGAAGAGTAAGAACGTTAAGAAAACTTCCAAAAGCCAGCCCCACGGCAAAGAGGATTAGATAGTAAAACCAATCTGAAGCCGGCATAATATTCTCTACTAAATACGAAAATATATTAAAGATTCATTTTCGTACTTTCGTACACTTTTGTATTTCTTAGCTAAATTTAAGAACCGGTACAATATCTTTTCATTCCCGTTTTTTCGGAAGTGTCGCCGCAGGTAAAAGTCGTTCCCGAGCAACCAGTTTCATTAACGCCGGGAGCGTCTTTAAAAGAGGCCGAACCCTCCGAGATTAAAGCGGAAGCAACGTAACCCTGGTCACCATCACAAACTTTATAGCCATAATCATAGGACTGACCGGCAAATTGCGGATCTTTAGGGATAGAGGCGATGCCGATACCGGCTCCGGCCAGAGCCGCTTCCAAGGAAGACCCTCCCACCGACCAGGAAGTAATACTGGTAGGATAGGCCCGGTTTTTGTTGTAATAGATTTCCAGATAGCTCTGGATTCTTTGAAGGTCGGCCAATCTTTTAGAGTCGTAGGCGCTTCCGCGAAAACCTCTCAAACCCACCAAAAAGATAGATGCCAAAATGGCGATAATTGCCACCACCACCAACATTTCCACCAAAGTAAAACCTCTTTGATTTTTTATACTCATAATTTTGTTTTGCTACTTAATACTAAAAATTACTAATATACGAAATTATAGACCATTCTAGCACATCCGTAAACTCTCTATCTATTTGTATCATTGGTACCATTTGTATATTGGCATCGTGCAAGCGCCAGCGCTATAACTTAAACGATTGCGCCAGGTTATAAATAGGCAGAAGAATTGAGGCAAAAAGAAGTCCTATAAAAAGACCGATGACCAAAATTAATATTGGTTGGATTAATTCCGAGAGGTTAGCCATCATGTCATTCACTTCCTTGTCGTAAAAATCGGAGATTTTCAGCATCATCTCGTCTATCCGACCGGTAGTTTCTCCAATGGCCGTCATCTGACCGACCATCGGCGGGAAATATTTTTCATGACCGGAGAGAAGCTGGGAAAAAAGATTTCCTTCCCGAACACCGGTGGCTACCAGATCTAAAACCTCCTTATAAACAATATTACCGATAGTGTTGGCACCAATTTCAATGGCCTGAGCGATAGGAACACCACCCTTAATCAAAACGCTTAGCGACTGGGAAAAGCGGGCGATGTAAATCTTCCGAAAAAGTTCTCCAAAAACCGGCAAGACCAAAATTAGTTGGCTGGCAACAATCTTTCCTTCGTCGCTTTTAAAATAATCAATGGCGATAAACACCAATCCGACCAGAATTAAGAGTACTAACCACCACCACTCAACAAAAATATTGCCTCCTGACAAAAGAGCCTGGCTAATCCAGGGAAGATCAACTCCCGATTCCTCAAAGACCGGCTGAATTTTAGGAAAAACCACCACCACCATGACTATCGCCACTACCAAAAAAAGTCCCAGCAGAACCGCCGGATAAATCATGGCATTGGCAATCCGGCTCTTCCATTGGGCTTCTTTTTCAACGTAACCAGCCAGAAACAACATTGCCTCCTGAAGCCGTCCGGTGACCTCTGCCGAACGAACCATATTTACATAAAAATCGGAAAAGACTGATTTCTGCCGATCCAGCGCTTGAGACAAAGAGAGTCCCGACTCTACATCCTGCTGGACTTGAAAAACAGCTTCCCGCAAAATCGGATTTTTGGTCTGCTGATAAAGAGTCTTGAGGGCGTTGTCCAGAGGCATTTCTGATTCAATCAGGGTTGCCAATTGTCTGGTAAAAACCATTAAATCCTTGGTTCTCACCCGATTAAGAAAGGTAAGAAACCTGTCTCTAAATCCCTTTTTTTCAACCGAAATCAAGCTCAAGATAAAGAGATCGTGCCTCAACAGGGTATTGGCCGCGGTTTCTTGGCTGACGGCTTCAATGAAACCCGCCTGTAGTTCCCCGCTCTTGTTTCTGGCTTGGTATTTGAACTTTGCCATAATGTTGTGAATTTTAGAGTCAAAGGCGAATAAAATGAACCTAACATTATGAGCAACCCCGCTCTAATTTTGCTACTATCTTACCATAAGAAGCGCGGGGAGTGAATAACTCTACCCCTCTTTATGGCGAAGCGCTTCGCCTATAACAGGAGGCACCTATTTGATGCGTGCACTTCGCAAAATATACATCGGCAAAATTAGGGCGGGGTGAACTTTTTGTAGCTTCAATTACTTTGTAATTTCAGACAAAAACTTCATTTCTCCAACAATATCCTTAGCTCGGACGGATTGAGAGAATAGGTCTCGGCGTTTTCCAAACTAATTTCTCTCTGGCGGACCAAATCAGCCAAAGAACGGTTAAGCGTGACCATTCCCTCCTGGGCGTTGGTTTCAATAACCAAATCGATTTGATAGGTTTTCCTCTCCCGAATCAGGTTGCGAATGGCCGGATTGGCAATCATGATTTCGCAGGCCGGGGCTCTGCCCCCTTCCACTCGTGGAATCAATCTTTCCGAAACAATTCCTACCAGAGTGGCCGCCAGCTGAGAAGATACCTGGGCTTGCTGTTCGGAAGGAAAGCTGTCAATGATTCGGTCAACCGTTTGAGCCGCCGAGTTGGTGTGAAGGGTAGAAAAAACCAAGTGCCCCGTTTCCGCCGCCGTCAAGGCGGTAGCAATGGATTCGGTATCTCTCATCTCCCCGATCATAATCACGTCCGGGTCCTGTCTTAAAATGGAACGGAGGGCCTGGGAGAAATCAGGGGTGTCGCTTTTTACCTCTCTTTGAGAAACAATGCTCTTGTCCTGAACAAAAATATATTCAATCGGGTCTTCCACTGTAATGATATGCTCGGTTCGGTTGTGGTTGATTTCATCCAAAAGAGCTGCCAAGGTGGTTGACTTACCGTGACCGGCCGGACCGACAATTAAAACAAATCCCTGGGAGAGAGAGGTGAAGTCATGGAGGATAGGAGGCATCCTTAATTCTTCCAAAGTTCTGACTTTGGCCGGGATCAAACGCAGAGCAGCTGCCATGTAGCCTCTTTGATAATAGGCATTGACTCGAAAGCGGGCTTTGTCCTCATAGGCGTAAGAAAAGTCAACCTGCCTTCTTAATGAGAGTTCTCCCTGCTGCTGCTCGCTGAGAAAAGAGGCGATTAATTGTTCAACATCCTGGGGCATCAGGATGGGATCGCTGGTCAAAGGTACCAGCGCCCCGTCGATTCTCAGGGTCGGATGCCGCCCGACAGCAATGTGAAGGTCGGAGGCCTCCTGCTTGGCACAGGTTAAAAGAAGTTCGTTGAGTTTTTGTTTGTAGTCCATGCTATTATTTTACAATATATATTTTCTTTTCGCTAGTAAGCGTCATTTTTCTTTTTATAGAAACTTAAACGTAGCGAGAATTTGATTGAAAACATCTTCGTTTTGTAAACAACATCTATATTGTTCATTAAACCTACTTGGACATTCCTGGGGAGAACTAATACTGCCGCCCTGCTTTAAATCATAAATTTTGTTTTCTCTGGGTGTAAAAATATTTATTATACACTCCATGCAACAACCAGATAATGCTTTAACTGATTTTATTCCCAACACAAGAATTGGCTCCGCGTTACTTATATAACGTCCTTCATAAATTAATCCCTGTTTTACTCCTTTATTAATATAATCTATCCACTCATCAATGTTTAAATCATTGCTATTATAAACAGCAATCTCAATCTCGGGATATTTTCTGGTAGACGAAGAATAAAATTCTAGATAAAACAAAGGCGAAACAGGTTTCTCATATCTATATCCCTCTAGGCGATCTTCCGGCACTCCCTCTTCCGAATCCCAATGAATCTCGTTTTCTTTGATAATATATTTTTTAGGATATTCTAATTTAAAACCATACTTTTTATTTCTATATGTTTTTATATCACTCAAAAACTTGAAGGTTGAAACAATTTTATCAAAGGTATCTTCATATCCTTTCCCGGCTCCAAGAATTATCCTTAAATCGTCCAATGGTAAAAGAATTGATATCCTCTGCACATTCTTAAGTTTGTAATCATAACGTTCTCCCGCAACTCCATCTATGTTTATGTCAGAAACCGTTTTATCTAAATCTTGGAAAGTGTAATTACCAAAATCTGGAGTTACTACGTTAAGTAGAATAGGAGAAAGGGGCTGATATGGTCCTTCCATAGGTGTAAGGATGAGGTTAAACTTACTCGAAACAGTTCGCACACTATTTTCTTCTATCCTCCAGTTTTCTGGATACCAAAACTCAAACCCCCATTCTTCATTGCGGTAGAGTTGGAGGCCATCTTTATCACTAGTATTGTTATTTGTTTGGTTGTTAGGTTGGGGCTCTACGGTGTCGCTTGGTGGGACAACAGACCTCTGGGAAAGCAAAACAAGAACAACAATTACGACGAGAAGTATCACTACGCCAACTATAAGAAATGAAATTCGTTTTTGTTTGAGAGTAATAATAGTTTTTATGGAACGATTCTCACGGAATCAAACCCTTTGATATTGCGACCATCAAGCAGAAATCCATTGAGCTCCGCTTGTACATCAGTTTCCGTCAATTCAAGAGCTTCGGTAACAACATGTATGGCTATATCATTAATGGAATCTTCATTCACGTCTTGATAACTTATTATTGGCTGACTGCTGCCTTTTAATTTAATTGAAGCATTGGCAAGCGTTATAGTGGCCGGGTCTATTTGGCTAACATCAAAAGTTGCCGTGCCAAAAACGGCAACTGGAACAGCTCCTCCCGAGCCGAGGTTAATACTATTAGGAAAACTGCCGGGCTTAATGTCTACTGAAACAGGAATGAACGGATTGATAATGCCACCTTCTTCAACAGCAACGCCGTATTTCTCACTTGGAATCTCGCTTATTGGAACGTCGTCTGCAAGGATGATTGTTTGGCCGCCAGCCCTAAACTCTAAATCGTAGGTATCTGTTGGTAAGCTACCGGCAGATGGAGAAACCCCAATGATATAGTTGCCATTTTTCATAACAGGAGAATACACATGGTCAATCGGGCTGCCGTCTGAACCTCGCTCCATTTCCAAGTAGTAGAGGATACCCGGAACTTCCCTTATGTACTCTTCATCCGAAAGTATGACAGAATTGGGAGTTATGACAAAGCCATCCGGATCGGTAACTATTAAATCAACTGGTGAGCCAGCAGCAATTTCTATCTCTACGTCTGCTTGGTGAATACGACGGAAGTTCTCAAAGCCAGCGAGTTGTTGCAGTATTTCTTTTGCCGCTATCTCAATACCAAAATCTGGGCTTCTAGCATTGACAACATTATACCCTCCACTTTCTCCTACATACATCGCAACGTGGTCAATATAGCTATCTTTGATTCCGTCCCATGTTTGCGTACTCTCGTTAAATTTTCCCCAGTCAAAAAACATTGCGCTACCAGGCAATAACTCCGCCTCGGAAATAGCATCGGATTGAAAATCACCATAAAGACCATTTGCATTTACATACTTTACGAAATTATTTACTGCAGGTGTAAAAGCATCAAATGCCCTATTAAACGCCCAAGCAATAAGCCCAGAGCAATCAACTCCGACTCCAACGTTCAATCCAGGCAGATTAGGATTATAGTATGTATAACCAGATAAAATGTTAGCTGACGAAACAAACTCAGCGAGATTGTAATCCCAACCCTTACCGCCCCACAGATACCCCTCTGGATGATTAGCGAGTTCTTTCGCTAAATTTGCTGCTTTAACATTCAGCGGTAATTGAACTTCAAAATCCATATTCCCCTCTGTTCCGAATTCCTGCCATTGTGAAACATTTCCCTGACTATCTATTACTCTCGCCCGCCATTTGTACTGGCCGTTTATTAAACCATACCTTGCGATAGTCACCTCGCTTCCTGAAGATACAAAATCACTTTCTAATAAATCCTGGCTGTCGAACGGCTGACTAAATTCTTTAAGTTCTATCTGAAGTTTAATTTGGTCGCTATCGGGATCATTCAAAACCGCTTTAAAAACAACACTATCCTCGGTAGTAATTCCATTTTCAGAGATTGGTGTCAAACCATCTGACTTATACTGATTTAGGTCGGAAAACGTTGGTGGTTGATTTTCCCATCCGTCTCTGACTTTCCAAGGGAAGTCGTCCTGTCCGCCCGTAAACATGTATGGGGAATCACATATATTGTCGCCACCGGCATCCAAACAACCTTCAGTCAGGGTGTCAAAATCACTCCAATAATTTCCACCTACCGGAAGAGGTTGGCTAAAGAGAATTCCGACTCCCGGATATTCAAAAACTTGGGTTGGATTATTAATAAAGTTATTATTATAAACCTTTACATTATAAGAGTCAGTGACTCTGATCCCCCAGTTGCTGCTAAAATTAATAAGATTTTCAGAAAGAACACTGTTGCTTACACTGCCCATAAGAATTCCCAAGTCGTTAGCAGAGAGAATGTTCTGAAAAATAACGTAGCTACTAGAAAACACAAATCCAGCTCCGACAGAACTATTTCCTTCAGAAATATTGTTTTTGATAATATCGGAATGGGAAGAATAAGAGATGATTCCCCAAGCATTCAATCTGGCAGAATTGTCAATAACGGTATTATTGTTAGAAGAATAGATTTGAATGCCGTCGTAATTGCCTAAAAGAGTATTCCCGGAAATTAAATTATTACTTGAGTTATGGAGACGAATTCCGGCAGTAAACCCGACAACGGTGACATTTTTGATAGTTACATTGCTCTTATTTGTCGCGGAAATTCCATACCCCCATCCACTGACAGAATGTCCCGCCCCATTCAGAGTGATACCGCTATCATCTATTTGAATAGATTCAAAAACGTCAGAGGTTAATGTGCAGGTTTTACTGGCAACATCCCAGGCTCCCATTGAAACACAGTCCCCGCCTGAAAAATCGTCTTTTATGAATTTAGTGCTTGCCCTTGATTGGATAAAAACGAAGTGAGGATTTGATATGTCTTGAGAATAAGAGTATTGCCCACTTTCGTCAGTAGTAAACTGAACAAGGTTGTGATAATCGTCCTCATACTTATAGTAAGTT
>MGIN01000006.1:0-738 GCA_001793775.1 Candidatus Wolfebacteria bacterium GWA1_42_9 | reverse complement strand
CGCGCCTGAATTACTTGATCACTATCCAAGAGAATATTAAGATAATTACTGTCAACTACTTGAAAATGATTTCCGACCCCTTCCACAATCCCTCGAGATAATACGGAAAATGGTGTTTCTTGAGCATCAGCTATTCCGACAAAAATAAAGCCGCTGAATATAATAAAAACAGCGGCCAAAAATACTTTTATCGAGAAATCAACCTTGTTTCTGATGTCAAAAACAGGCAACTCATTGAGTTTTTGTTTGTAGTCCATATAAATTAGTATTTAGTAGTTAGTATACAGTATATAGGAAAAAATGCCCGGCACAAAATACTAAGTATCATCCGCTAATTTTAAAATTCTTCAGTTTCTCTCAAAACCATTTCAATAGAAACTTGTCCTTTGAGAGCTTTGATAATGCCGTCTTGCCGGAGTGTTGTCATTTTCTGGCGTTTGGCTTCTTTGATTATTTCCCCTTCCGATTTCCGGGAAACGACAATTTCTTCCAGTTCCTTGGTCATCTGAAGAATTTCAAAGAGAGCCACCCGTCCGCTGACGCCTTTACCCTTGCAAACCGGGCAGCCTTTTGATCCAAAAACCTGATAGGGAGCAGAGACACCGCTTTCTTTGACAACGGCCGGATCCATACTTGCCAAGGTATTTTCAATGATTGTCTTTACTTCTCCCGATGGTTCTTTTTTGGAAATACATTCCTGGCAAAGTCGGGAGACCAGTCTTTGACCAACCATCAGAT
>MGIN01000005.1:15260-29411 GCA_001793775.1 Candidatus Wolfebacteria bacterium GWA1_42_9 | reverse complement strand
AACGCCCCAGAGGGCTTCTACTGATAATAGCATGTCTCTTAGATACATTCCAGCGCTGCGGGGTCGCCGAAATAACAATTAATTGACTGCCGCTCATCTATCGGCCAGTCTCAATGACAAAACCCAAATGTTTAATATCAAATCGATTTTGTAAGCCAAAACATCAAAAACTTTTGATATTTAATTATCGATTAGAAATTGGAAATTTGTCATTTGTCATTTCTGGTATATATGTATTATTCTTGAACCAATGAGAAACTTGGTCCTGGTTTTAACTTTTGTCTTTATTGTTTTCGGAGGATTGGGGTTTGTTCTGGGGAGATCGACTTTGGCAAACCGTTCTTTTCTGACAGCTTCTCTTTTTCTTTCCGAAAGCGGTAATTCATTGGAAACCTCTTCTGATGAGAATTCCGGGAGCCAACCCGTTTTTGATTTTTCCGGAGATTATTGTGACCAGAGCATCTCCTTCTCCGATCCTGACGACAGAAAATTATGTTTTAATCCTCCTAAACTTAATCGCTGGCGTCTTTTTGAAATAAACCTGACAGACAACCGCATTCTCTTCTATGAAAATGGTTTGATTAAAAAGATATTCCCCATTGCCTATCAGGCGCCCTACGGCAAGTGGTTTCAAACCCCCACCGGCTTTTTTGAAATTGGCGTAAAAAACAAGAGGTTTTTATCGTCCATTTTTCCTGTTTATATGGAAAACGCGGTTCAGCTCTATGAAGATTTTTTCATTCACGGCATTCCTTACTTCCTTGACGGACAAAAAGTAACCAGCCAATTTTCCGGTGGATGTCTTCGTCTGGAAGATAAAATCGCTTCTGATTTTTTCCAAACTGCCCAAAAAGGAGACGCGGTCGTTTCCTACCTGACTTTAAATCAGATCCAGTTAAAAGACGGTTTTTTTGCCCCAGTGGACACATCTCATTTTTGGGTGCGCCAGCGATTTAATTCTCCTTTGAAAAATGACTGGCACTACTTTGAGGATAAAAGAGAAAACTACATCCAGCATGCCGGCCTGGACCTGGCTCCTTCGTCGGAAGCTTGGAATTTGAGCGCCTTTTCAATTTTTCCGGGAACGGTGGAGAAAATAATTGTCAACGGTCAAGGAGACGGGGGTCTGGGTAACGCCGTCATCTTGAGACATGAAAAAGAAGAGGGTGTTTTTTACTCTCTCTATGGTCATCTGGATTTGATCGATGCCGGGATAAAGACAGGTGATTATCTTAGCGGAGGCAGTCTTTTGGGGAAAATTGGCAACACCGGCTTTGGTTGCCGCTTCTGGAAGGTAGGAAAGGACAGTTGTTACCAGACGGGAGAAGACGACGTTCATCTTCATCTTGAAATAAAAACCGCTTCCGTTCTTGATTCTCCTCTCAAGGACAACTGTTCGGTTTCCGGCAAAGGTGACTGTATCGGCTACACCTCCCAGAATCCCGACGATTTTGGATTTTTTGACCCGCTGAAGTTTTTATTCAATAATTTGGAGTCAAGCGATTAAATTGTTAATAAAAAGTGTGGGTTTTGTAGTTACTGGTTACACTCGCAAACAAAAACAGCATGTTTTTCTTCAGAAATAAAAAAGATTGGACTTTATTTTTGATTGTTTTTCTCTTGGTGGGGACAATTTTTTTTATCTTTAGGTTGGGTGAAAATAACGATCTTCCCGCTGATTTACCGGTGACGGAGTTGTCAGGTCTGAAAAAGACGGTCGCGGTCTCCAATCCCTCTCTTTTTGGTTTGGTTCAGGACATGATTTCTCCCAATATTAACCTCGTTCGGATAAAAGAGGGGAATCCTCTTCCAAATTTGGGATTTCGTCCCGTTTTTCTGGCGATGGACGGGAAAGAGTCGGCGTGGATGAAAAAGTTAGCCGACCAGCAAGAATCCGAGCTGATTGATATTGAGAAAAATATTTTGGATAATATACCCTCCGATTATTTTTGGATTTACCCTCAGAATTTGGAAAAAATTATCGGCTTGATAGTGCGTCTCTTGGGGCAGACCGACCCGATTAACAAAGAATTTTATATCAACCAGGCCTATGAGCGAATGGTGGAGGTAAGGGAAATTACTGACTGGGCTTCGGATAATCTTCCGGCTACCAGGAGATTCAACATCATTGTTGATGAGCGTTGGCGGCGCTTCGTCGGTGATTTTGAGATTGAGATTGATGATTCTTTCAAAAAAGGAGATTCGGCTTCCGAAAAAGAACTTTTTGAATTACTGGCGGATAAAATAGAGAGCAAAAGAAATCCGGTTATTCTGGTCGATCGTGATTTTCCCTTAGACAACTTTTTTATCTTTGCTGAGGGGAGAGGCATAAAAACCGAATGGGCCGTCTTGGACGCTTTTGGTGAAAAAGAAAACTCCTTGCAGGAGATTTTAAGAAAAAACCTTTCGCAACTAACCCTGGTTTTTCAATAACCCCCCACAACTTTTATTTTAAAAGAAGTTTACCCTCCTAAATTTTTTAGGGAAAAATTTGAGAGGGTGGAGTTTTCAAGGTAGGCTGGAGACGGTATAATGATTGGGTTATCTTAAGACACAAATGCGGATATCAAACGTCTTTAAATATGGAAACAAACGATCGTTTAAACCAACCCTTTGAAGAACTGATTGAAAAAGCTTCCCGGATGGATGAGGAGGCCTTTACCCGGGTTTATCAGGAATACACCGCTCCTATTTTTCACTTCTTTTTCCTGCGACTTCGGGATAGAACCCTAGCCGAAGATTTGGCCCAGATTGTTTTTCTGAAAGCCTGGGAAAACATTCGTCAGCTGCAAGAAGTGGAAAAAATTTTAGCTTGGCTCTTTAAAATTGCCCGCAACACCCTTATTGACTACTGGCGGAAGAAGAAAGAGATAAACGTTCCCGACTTTTCCGCGCTGGAGTCCGGGGCTGATTCCACGGAACCTCTCCGACCTGAAGATCTGGACCTAAAGATGCTGATTGAAGAAATTTGGGAAGTTTTAGAAGGACTTAACGAGGAGCAGCGGGAAGTGATTGTTTTGAGATTTTTTGAAGGGATGTCTCCTAAAGAAATTGAAGAAATCATGGGAAAATCGTCAACTGCTGTTCGCTCTCTGCAATATCGGGCTCTGACTAAATTAAAAAAAGTGCTTTTGCGGAAAATAAACAAATGAAAAAATCAGCCGCTATAAAAAAGATTATAAAAGAATCCGAAGACAAGAACGTTGCCAGAATCTTTGAATCTTTGGAGAAAGAAGGAGAAGGAGACCTGAAAAACTTTCTCGTCCGCCTGGGGCAGGTTAAAAAGAGGGTTGAACCGGAAAGAATGTTGGCGATTAAAATTCTTCACCGTCTTTTGGAACCCGCCACAAACCAAGAAGCCAGCCGTCTTTTAGATTCAGAGGGAACTTTGCGGTCGACGAGCTTCCCTTCCAAATTAAAAATTCAGCTTCATATGCCTAAAATTCTTCAGGTTGCCATTCCGGTTGTTTTGCTGGTCTTGGCGGGTCTGGTAGTTTTAGTCAACCCGTTTGATAAAGAAAACCTTCAGGTGGCTGAGTTAAAGGACATTGTCAGCGATGAAAATACCGTCAACGAATTAGCCTCCAGCTTTGACAATTTTTTGGCTGAGGAAAATCAGATGGGCGAAATCGATTCTTTCCTCAATCAAATAGCCCTGAGCGGTCCTTCTGTGCCGGACACTTTTAGCCTTAGTCAGATTGAATCGGAATCAAACATGGTCAATTTTGACTCGGACCTAAACGCTTTCTTCTCCCAGGAAGAAAATCTGGGCGAGGTCGATTCACTATTAATCAATTTCTAGAAACATGAAAAATAAAGTATTTTTGTCGGCAGTGGCGGTGTTAGTTTTAGGAGCCGTCAGTTTGATTTCTCTGGCTCCGGCAGTTTCCGCCGAAGGACTGGCTAACAGCGACGATTTTTCCAAATTCTTCAACAAATTTAAAGAAGAGAAGAAAAATCTTGAGAAGTTCCAGTCTGGTTTTATTGGCAGCCGCCAGGGAAGCGCCTACCAAAGCCAGTTGCTGGAAAAAAATCGGCTGGTTTTAGAAAAAGCCATTGAGACGATGGAAAAGAGATTAACCCAGCTTGAAAACAGGATTCAATCCAGAGAAAACGTCTACGAAGGAATGGCGGCGGGATTGCTTAACGAGATTCAAAATAATCTGGGAACCTTGGCCCAGGTTAGAACTCGCTTGGGAACTGCCTCTACTACCGATATCTTGAAAATCATTGCCGGGGAACTCAAAACCTATCGTCAGGGCGAAAAGAATATATTGAGAAAATTGATAGTTTTATCTCACGTTGGACAGTTTGAAAACTCCATTATTAAGACGGCTGAGAACCGAAGCCAGAGAATTGCCGAAAGAATAGCCGACTTAAAAAGCGACGGCAAAGACGTTGCCGAACTGGAAAATCTCTTAAACCAGGCCAATCAAAAAATTGCTCAAGCTAAAACCAAGTTGATAGAGTTAAAAAATCAGATAAATTCAGGAGGAATTGACATCTCCAACCTTTCTGAAATTCAAAAGAAACTAAACGAGATAAAAAATCTTATTAAGGAGGCCTATTCATTTTTTCGGGAAATAGCGGTTAAAGGAAACGAATTATTCGGTCGGGGCCACGACAAAAACAATGACACAGCCACTTCCACCGCTACTTCTACCGATGACGATGATGACTAAAGGTTTTCCTGAAAAGTGATTATAAAAAACAAAAACTCCCAGAAAGGGAGTTTTTGTTTTGTTTCATTTTTTTATAGTCTCTTTTAAATATTTTCTAAACTCTTTTTTAACCGATGGGTGTTTGAGAGCAAAATCCACCGTGGCTTTTAGAAATCCAATTTTACTTCCGCAGTCATATCTTTTGCCTTGAAAACGTAATCCGTAAACAGGGCGTTTTTTGAGAAGCATTTTCAATGCCTCTGAAGTTCTGATTTCTTTTGTTTTGCCTCTTTTGATTTTTTTTAATTCTTCAATCAGAGCCGGGGTGATAATATATTTCCCTACAATTACCATGTTTGAAGGAGCTTTGGCCGGATCCGGTTTTTCAACAATATCTTTTATCTCATATACGTTTTTAGATACCTCAACTGCCTCCACTACTCCATAGTGTTTGGTTTCTTGGTGGGGCACGGTATCCAAGGCAATAACCACATCTCCGTATTTTTCAAAGACCTTTTTCATTTGAGCCAAGCAGGGAATGTGGCTATCAACAATATCATCTCCGAAAAGAACTCCTACTGACTCGTCCGGTCCAATTAAATGTTGAGCGCACAAAATAGCGTCTCCGTCCCCTTTGGGGAGATTTTGCCGAACATAGGCAAAGCGGGCTAGTTTTGAAATTGCCCTCACCTCTTTGAGTACATCTTTTTTGTTATTAGAGAGGAGGGCTGATTCCAGTTCGGGAGAGAAGTCAAAATAATCTTCAATCGCTCTTTTTCCTCTGCCGGTGACGAAAATAATATCTGAAATTCCCGAGCGAGCCGCTTCTTCCACCAGATAATGAATAATCGGCTTGTCTATGATTGGCAGCATTTCCTTGGGCTGGCTTTTAGTTGCCGGCAAAAATCTTGTTCCCAACCCCGCCACAGGAATAATGACTTTAGTAATAGGATTCATAGTGAGCGGGCGAGGAGAATCGAACTCCCGTCTCTTCCTTGGCAAGGAAGTATAATAGCCACTATACGACGCCCGCAATCTTCGTTCATCTCTATACTTTCAACTAATAAATTCCGTCCCCCCACTAGGAATCGAACCTAGATTTATTGCTTAAGAGGCAACTACTTTACCGTTAAGTTATGGGGGGTTACTTTTATATTAACTGGTCTGGGAGTTTCTCTTAACGATCGCCATCTTTTTTGTGATAACTCTACATCACTATTGATATTTTTCAAGACTGCCTCAATCCAGCCAAATACCCTATGTTTTATATTTGAACTTTTTGGAACTTCTATTCGTATTGTTCCGTAATAAAGATTGTTTTTCTTATAATTTTTACTTAGTGGTTTTACGTAACTTTTTCCAAAACTTTTAATCGGGATGCCGGTCAAGCTGGACCAAAATTGTTTTATTTTTACATTATCTTGCTGTGGATATATATTTAATCTTGCTCTTAAATTTTTTGGAGATATGCCAAACATTAATTTTACCCAGTTTATAAAGTACAGAATCAAATGTGGGTCAGAATTAGTCATCTCAAATCTATTTCCTTTACTTCCCTCTGCCCAATAGAGAGCCGCTCCCATTAGACGAGCAACCTCAAGAGACAAAGGAAATTCTATCTCCTTTCCAGCATTTTTAATTATTTCTTTTATCTCCACCTCTCTTCTCTGTTTTTGACTGTGGGGTCCCAAAGATAAAGCAACTATTCTCTTTGTATAAAGACGTTTTCTGTCCTCTTCTTTTAGGGGAATTGATTTCAACCACAGACTTAAACTGCTTTTGGATACTCCTATCTTCTTTCTTATCTCGTTATAACTCAATCCCTTACGCCTTAATTCCTCGGCCTCTTTTCTGAAAGTGCTCTTCGGCTTCATACCTCCAATTATATCACACAGGGGAGGCGAACCAAAACCGCTTGATTTTTCCTTTCTGGTGCGCCCGGAGGGATTCGAACCCCCAATAACTGCTTCGAAGGCAGTTGTGATAATCCGTTTCACTACGGGCGCGTTTTAGAATTTGGAACCGATGCCTTTCCGTGTATAATAATTTTAATGAAGCCAGATGTCAAAATCCCCAAAGAAGTTTTAGAAATAACCAAAAAGCTCCAAGAAAGCCGCCTGCCTGCCGGTAGGCAGGGATTTGAAGCATATCTGGTGGGCGGATGTGTTCGTGATATTTTGCTTGGCAGGGAACTCAAAGATTGGGATATCGCTACCAGTGCTAAACCGGAGGAAACGCAGAAATTATTTCCAGATAGCGTTTATGAAAATGAATTCGGTACCGTTGGCGTTAAAACCGGATCAGATAACTCCGCCCTATCCTTAGTGGAAGTGACTACTTTTAGAAAGGAAATCGGTTACAGTGACAAAAGACATCCGGATAAAATCGTTTTCGCCAAAACCATAGAAGAAGACCTGGCTCGCCGGGATTTTACCATCAACGCTCTTGCGTTGAAAATTACCGATACGGTATACGGTATACGGAATACAAAATACGAAGTTACCGATTTATTTGGGGGCCAAGAGGATTTAAAGAATAAACTTATCCGGGCAGTAGGAAATCCCGACGAGAGGTTTGGCGAAGATGCTCTGCGAATGCTGCGGGCAGTGAGGTTTGCTGCCCAGCTGGATTTTAACATCGAGCAAAAAACTTTGGATTCCGTCGTCAAAAACAGCCGACTCCTGAAACATATCTCCAAAGAAAGAATCAGAGATGAATTTGAGAAGATGATAATGACTTCGAGAGCCGCCTGGGCCATCCAAACACTTTCCAATTTAAAACTCCTCCAATTCATCGTTCCTGAACTGGAAGAAGGGACTGGTGTCGGTCAAAACAAACACCATATTTATACTGTCTGGGAACATAATTTGAGAGCCTTGGATTATGCCGTTTCGAAAAATTACTCCCTTAAAATCCGTCTGGCGTCTTTACTTCACGACGTCGGCAAGCCCCGGACCAAAGCCGGCGACGGGCCTAATTCCACTTTCTATTCCCACGAATATGTCGGAGCCAAAATGACGAAAAAAATATTGGAGGAGCTGAAATTTTCCAAAGATGTGATTGACGATGTGACGTTATTGGTCAAGTACCATCTTTTTTATTATAACGTGGGGGAAGTCAGCGCCGCCGGCGTTCGGCGCTTCATCGCCCGGGTGGGAGAAAAACATATAGACGACATTTTAAAAGTCAGGGAAGCCGACCGGATCGGCTCGGGAGTACCCAAGGCCTTCCCTTATCGTCTGCGCCACTTAAAGTTTATGATAGAAAAAGTTAAACACGATCCCATTTCTCCCAAGGCGCTGAAAATAAACGGCAATGAACTGATGAAACTGCTTTTTATAGAACCGGGACCCAAAGTAGGACATATTTTGAACGCTCTCTTGGAAGAAGTGATAGAAGATCCGGAAAGAAATGTAAAAACTTATTTGGAAAAAAGAGCCAGGGAGTTAAACAAGCTTTCCGATAAAGAATTGGAAAGACTCAGAGAAAAAGCGGAAAAAAGAAAGGAGGAGTTTGAGTCGGGAATTGAGGCGAAGATGAAAGCCAGACACAAGGTGTAGTCTAAAGTTGAAAGTTTCTAAAGTTTGTAAAGTCGGTAATTTTGTTATTTTTTATTTTACTTTTTACTTTCCACTTTTAACTTTATACTTATCTTATGTTGGGTTTCTTCGACTCCGGACTTGGCGGGCTGACAGTTTTAAAAGAAGTAGTCAAACTCCTTCCCAGCTACTCCTATCTCTATTTGGGAGACAACGCCCGCACTCCTTACGGTTCCCATAGCCACGAGGTGATTTATCGTTTTACCCGTCAGGGAGTGACCGAGCTTTTTAAAAGAGGGGCGGAATTAGTTATCTTGGCCTGCAACACCACCTCGGCGGTGGCTTTGAGAAGAATCCAGCAAGAATTTTTGCCAAAATATTTTCCCGAAAAAAGAGTGCTTGGAATTATTATCCCTACCGCCGAAGAAATTGTTTCTCTGACCAAAACCAAAGAGGTGGGAGTTTTCGGAACCGAAGCCACCATCCATGCTTTTGCTTACCCTAAAGAAATTACAAAGTTAGTCAGCTCAGCTAAAGTTCACCAACAGGCCTGTCCTTTGTTGGTGCCTATTATTGAAGCCGGGGAGATTGAATGGGAGGGGCTGGAACTGGCCGTAAAAAAATATGTCGGCGAACTTTTACAAAAAAGCCGGGGAATAGACGCGGTTATTTTAGGTTGTACCCACTATGCTCTGATAGAAGATATTTTCAAGAAATTTATTCCTTCCCCCGTCTCGATTATTTCTCAGGGACCGATTATTGCCAAAAAAGTGGCCGAATATCTTTTGCGCCACCCGGAGATTGAAAGTAAGGTTAAAAGAGAAAAACAAAGGGCCTTTTTCACGACGGAAGATTCCTGGCGGGTAAGAAATCTTTTTAAGTTATTTTACGGTTCACCGATGGAGGTTGAAAAAATTAATCTCCGCTAGCTGGATTTTGACGAATTTTGATGGAAGGGCTGGCCCAGCACTAGAGCTCAACATAAATACTTCATATTATACGGGGCAGACGTCGCTCAGTGCTGGACTGCGCCCGGTGGTGAAATTCAAGTTATTTTTATCTATCAGATAGACAAAAATTTAAAAAACGCGGTTTCTTGAATTTCTACTATCCGGGCTGGAATTTTGATTTAATTTCTGAAAGAATAACAAGGACATCTGTGTGGGTGTCGCGTGTTCCTTTTGTGTTTAATCCGATAGTTATCTGTCGGGTCTGGTTTTATCGCTTATTTTTTCGGGCCGTAGTATACCGGTAGTACGTGCGCTTCGGGTGCGTAAAGACCGGGTTCGATTCCCGGCGGCCCGACGAACGTAGTGAGGAGGACCGAAGCAGACAAACTGCTTTGCCTGCGTCCGGAATTAAAGACCGCAGCGTTATGCAGTCAGTAGATTACATCGCGAGGGGCGGCCTGCGAGCCGACCGAGTGACTGATGAGAAAGAACTCGCAGGCGATTCTCGGCGGCCCGACTGTTGAAAATTTAGGCGGGCAAGCCGAAGCCTCAATTCCCTTACTCTTATCAATTGTTTATGCTAGAAGGAAAATCAAAACCGAAAATTGTGGTAGCGGCGTTGGTGGAAAAAGATGGAAAGTTCCTGCTGACGAAAGAAGTGTTGGAAAGCGGAAAGGAATACTGGATAGTGCCGGGCGGCGGCCTTGAATTCGGAGAAAGCTTGGACAATGCTGTAAAAAGGGAAATAAAAGAAGAGACGAATCTGGATATAGAAATCAAAGAATTTGCCGGATTTCAGGAAGCTATAGTCCCCCAGTACAACTATCACACAGTAATATTTTTTTATCGCGCTTTATCAAAAAACGAGAGCCTCCTCTTGGAAGACAATATTCTTGAAGCAAGGTTTTTTACTAAAGAAGAGATTAAAAATTTAAATTTGGTTGACAGCTCCCGCAGATTTTTAGAGAGGATAGAAATAATTTGAACTAGAGCGCTGGGTCTATAGTGGGACGGCGTTTCGCGGCATTCGCATCGCCAGGGTCCGGATTCCCTGACCGGGCTCCGTGCGCCACCGCTGAAGTTTTAGCGACAGACGGTCGGTTACGGCCCTTGGCGGCGTGCGACCGCAGGTAGTAGGAATTTCCGGCATCCCGACAAATCATTATTCCGTCACCAGATTGGCGATTTTTCCGGAGACGTAAATAACTTTCTTTACCTTCAAACCTTCAAGTTTGGGGGCGATTTTTTTATCGGATTGAATTATCTCCAAGATTTCGTCCGAACTATATTCTCTGTCCGAATCTACCTCGATGGTTCCTCTTAATTTTCCGTTAATTTGGACGGCTATCGTCTGGACAGCCGATTTTATTTTCTGGCTGTCGGCCTTGGGCCATTTTTGCTGGTGGATGCTGTAATCTTTCTTCAAAATTTTCCAAAGTTCTTCGGCTAAGAATGGAGCAAAGGGAGCTAAAACCAAAACGAATTTCTCCCATAAGTTTTCGGTTATCATCCCTCTTCCTTCCACGTTGTTCATATATTTCATAAACTCGCTGACGCAAAGATTGTATTTCCCTTTTTCCAGATAACGGGTAACGTTCCAAACCAGGTTTTCAATATCCTTTATATCTAAATCCATTTGTTCTTTGGAAAAGGAGTCGTCTTTTTTCACTCCGTCTTTCAATCTCCAGATTCTTTTCACCAATCTTCTCACTCCCACCAGAGAACGGGTATTCCAAGGCTTGCTCTGCTCCAAAGGACCCATAAACATTTCATACATTCGCAAAGTGTCGGCTCCGAATTTTTCGGCAACTTCGTCCGGACGGATAACATTGTTCCATCTCTTGCTCATCTTGCGGTTGTCTTCTCCCAGAATCATTCCCTGATGTCTCAGTTTCAAAAACGGTTCGTCAAAGGAGACAAATTTCATATCAAAAAGAGCTTTGGTGATAAAACGGGAGTATAAAAGATGGCCGACGGTGTGTTCGGCGCCGCCAACGTAGAAATCTACCGGCATCCAGTACCTCAACTTTTCTTTATCGGCAAAAACTTTTTCGTTTTTGGGGTCGGTAAAACGGAAAAAATACCAGGCCGAATCAACGAATGTATCCAAAGTTTTTGTCTCTCTTTTGCCGGAGCCGCCGCATCTTGGACAGACAGTATTAACGAATTTTTCCGACTGGGCCAGAGGAGGAATACCTTTGGGGCGGAAGTCCTTAATATCGTCGGGTAAAAGCACCGGTAGATCTTTTTCGGGGACGGGAACCTCTCTGCATTTTTCACAATAAATTATAGGAATAGGTGCTCCCCAGTATCTTTCGCGGGAGACCAGCCAGTCCTGAAGTTTATAATATGTCCGGGGACTTCCAAAAGAAGAGAGTTTTTCTTCTATTTTCTTTCTTGCCGGGGAAAGCTCCATTCCCTTATAGGGCTCAATAATCATCTTTCCCTCATCTTCTGGATAGGGTTTATCTTCTATTTTTTCAGCATAAGAGGGAAGAAAGACATGAACGATAGGAAGATTATTCTCTTTGGCGAACTGAAAATCTCTCCGGTCGTGAGCGGGCACGCCCATGACAACGCCGGTGGCGTAGTCCATCAAAACATAGTCGGCTACCAGAACAGGAACCTCTTTTTTGGTGAAAGGATTAATTACCCAACTACCGGTGGGAACGCCGTCTTTATTTTTTTCCCCAATTTTCCTTTCGGTCAGCGGGCGGCTTTTGACGGTCTCCAGATAATTTTTGATGGCTATTTCCTGCTCGGGAGCGATTAAAGTTTCTAGAAGAGGATGTTCGGGAGCGATTGCCAAAAAAGTCACTCCCGGAATAGTTTCCGGGCGGGTGGTAAAAACCGGCAGGGTAATTTCTTTATCTTTAACGGAAAAGTTAATTTCAAAACCCTTACTTTCCCCAATCCAGTTTATCTGTCCCTTTTTGGTTCTCTCGGGCCAGTCCAGTTTTTTCAGATCTTTCACCAGTCTTTCAATATAATCGGTGATTTTTAGAAACCACTGTTCAATATTCTTCAGTTCTACCAGGGAGTCGCATCGCTCGCAGTGACCGTTGATTACCTGTTCGTTGGCTAGAACTGTCAGGCAGCCGGTACACCAGTTAACCGGCGATTTGCTCTTGTAAGCCAATCCTTTTTTGTAAAGCTGTAAGAAAAGCCACTGGCTCCATTTGTAGTACTCTTTATCGGCGGTATTAATTTCTCTTTCCCAATCGAAAGAAAGTCCCGCTCTTTGGCATTGGGATTTAAAAACGGCAACACTGTCTTTGGTGACTTGATGAGGGTCTTGGCCGGTTTTGATGGCAAAATTTTCCGTGGGAAGACCGAAAGCATCCCAACCCATCGGATGAAGTACCTCGAAACCGTTCATTCTTTGATAGCGGGCTTGAATATCGGAGGCAAAATATCCCTCCACGTGTCCCACATGCAGCCCTTCTCCCGAAGGATAGGGGAACATATCTAGAATGTAGTTCTTAGGTTTGGGAGAGTCATCTTGAGCAGAATAAATCTTGTCTTCCACCCATTTTTTTGCCCAATAAGTCTCTATTTTCTCGTGAGGATATTCCTTTTCTTTCATAATAAGGTTCTCTTGCTTTTAACTTTCTACTTTACACTTTCGACTACCTTTACGATTATATCTTAACCTCTCCTTTGATAACAAGTTTCAATTGCGATTTGTCTTGTTTTTCCTTATAATAAGAAAAATAGTTATGGGGAAAATACACTCCATTCCATTCGGTTTGGTTCTTACCGTCTTTTTTATTTTGGCGGTTTTGATTTTTCTTCCCTACTGGAAGGCCATCTTTTTGGCGGCGGTTTTGGCGATTGTTTTCTGGCCACTGTTTCTCTGGATTAACAAAATCATCAGGTGGCGGGGGGTGGCTTCTTTGGTGACGGTGATTTTAGTTTTAATCATCGTTCTTATTCCTTTCTCTGTTCTGGGAACCCTGGTTTTTCGAGAAGCCAGCCAGCTTTATCTTCGAGTAGCCGAAGGCAAGGGAATGGAACTAGCCAACACTCTTTTCCTTTCTCTTCAGGAAAAATTTAATCTCCTTTCCCCTTATTGGTCGGGAGGAGAGGACATTCAAGGATACTTAACCGGCACTTTGGAATGGATAGTTAGAAACTTGGGGGCCATTTTTTCGGGATTGGCTCGGGGAGTAATTGCTTTTATCTTTTCTCTTTTTATTCTCTTCTATCTTTTTAAAGACAGTCAAAAACTTGGGAGTTTTATCTACAACGTTTTGCCTCTGGGAAAACGGTATCTGGAAATGGTTTTTGAAAAGATAAAGCTCTCGGTCCGGTCGGTGGTTGGTGGGTCTTTGGTGGTGGCTTTGGTCCAGGGAATCGTCAGCGGTGTCGGATTTGCCATTTTTGGTCTTCCCAATCCGGCTCTTTGGGGAGGAGTGGCGGCGCTGGCGGCCTTGGTGCCAACCTTGGGCACTTCTCTGGTTATTCTTCCGGCCATTGTCTTTCTTTATTTCTTTAATTCCTGGACATTGGCCCTGGGACTTTTAATTTGGGGAGCGGTGGCGGTGGGACTAATTGATAACCTCTTAGGCCCTCAGCTGATGAAAAAAGGAACCCAAATGCATCCTTTAATGGTGCTTTTAAGTGTTCTCGGGGGAATCTCCATTTTCGGTCCCATAGGATTTATCTTGGGTCCGGTGGCGGTGGGGGTTTTCTTCTCCCTTCTGGATGTCTATGCGGAAATGGCCAAAGACGATTCCACTGCCTGATGCTACAAAATACGAATGAGCATATCGGCATAAATCCGCTTCACCCTCCTAAGTTTTGTCTGACAAAATTTTGGAGGGTAAATCCGCATTATCAGCGAATTTAATTCCATTAAATTTTTTATGGTACCCATAAATTACGATGATTTTAAAAAAGTGGAGTTGAAAACGGCTAAAATTGTTGAAGCTGAAAGAGTGGAAGGATCGGACAAATTAATTCGCCTTAAACTTGATTTGGGGCCGTCAAACCTGCCTG
>MGIN01000005.1:13358-15249 GCA_001793775.1 Candidatus Wolfebacteria bacterium GWA1_42_9 | reverse complement strand
GTTGTTGCCGGTATCGGATTGAAATACCAGCCGGAGGATTTGGTAGGAAAAACAATCGTTGTGGTTGCCAATCTGGAACCGCGCACTTTTACCCTTCGATCAGACTCCCCTCAACAAGATTCTGGGCAAGCAGGGAAAGTGAGTTTGGAAAGCCAGGGAATGCTCCTGGCAGCTTCCGGTGGAGACGAAGGTCCGATTTTACTGACGACGATGGAAGAAATTTCTCCGGGAAGCGAGGTAAGATAAAAAGAGCCTTGCGGCTCTTTTTTGGTGGTGTCTTTTCAAATGTTTAAAAATTTTTCAAAAGAAGTTTTTTAAAAAATTCTCAAAGAAATCCAAGTTCTATAAAACCACCCCGCCTGAAAGCGGGGTGGTTTTATAATAGCTTACTACTACCAAGGAAGTATTTCCCTGATTTTCTTCAAGAAGCTCACCCGCACCGTTGCCGAAGTGTTGGGAACGTCGGTGCAGGAAAGGGTATATGTTGTTTCCTTATCCGGCTCCACGTCATAACTACCTCCGTTTGGATCAACCTCTCCAATGTCTTGGTCTATGGAGCAAGTCTTCCCTCCCGCTTTGGTACATCCCCAAGAGAGAGTGGAAGATTGTCCGGGAATTACCGTTGAAGGAGAGGCGTTGACCCAGCATTCATCGGGGAATACTTCCTGACAGGCAGGGTTGCCCTCAGTGCCGGGGCCGCACTCAATCACACTGACCTCCACCTCATCGGTTGGATTGCAGGAAATGCTGAAATTATAAGTGATGCCGGTCTGGGGATCAAAATTGCTGTCAAGAATGTAGGCCGTTGTATTGCTGCTGATTGCCGGCAATGTCCCGTTCCAGTAGGTTACCGACGGATCGGCAGAAGCGCTGCAGGAAGAAACGTTCTCCGCTGTCCAACTGATGTTCAGCGACGCTCCCCAGAAGCTTTCCGGCAGGTATCCCACCGAAAGAGGCCCGTCACTGCCGTTGATCTTCAGGTCAACCGAAGGACTGCCGTCTCCGCCACAAGATTCCCCCACACAAACATCAGGTGGAAGGTTGACGCTGGTATCGCAGAGAGCGGTTGTATTATCGGCATCTTTTACACGAACTGTGATTTTGTAAGTACCATCGGAGCCGTATGTGTGGTTTTGAGGAGATGAAACATAATCGGTATCGTAAGAGCCGTCACTGGTCCAGTCATACTGATACTGGTAAGGAGATGTTCCTCCCGAACCGGACGCTGAAACTGATGTCGTCAAAGGAGCGGTACCGCTTTGAGGATTGGGCGTGACCGAACAAGAAAGCGCTGCCAGTGGATTGGTTACATTCAAGTCGGCATCGGCGCTGTGGCTTATGGAGCCGCTGGTTCCGACAACGGCAAATGTATATCTTTCAACCGCCGCCGAGGCGTTTACCGAAAGAGTCAAAGTTGAATTTCCCGAAGTGTTTATTGAAGCCGGGGAAAAGCTTACCAGATTGGTTCCGTCGTGCAACGGTTTAGCACCACTGATTGACAAAGCCACGTTTCCGCTAAATCCGCCGCTTGGAGAAACCGTAATTGCGTAAGTGGTTGTTGCTGGTCTTGTAACTGTATTATATTCCGGAGTTGCCGGAACTATGAATACTGTAAAGTCCGACTGTGCGGTAATGTCAAGCGAGGCGTCTGCCTGACGGCAATATGTGGAATGAACAGGAGCAGTTCCGGCCGATTCCCCTTTAAACAATCCGTTTCCCTGAGAAGAAGCTATGAGGGGTTTGTCAGAAATCCATGAAGCGGATGTGCTGACGTTGAAATTGCCATATCTATTAACCCCTCCCCCGTCAGGGTCGTACAAAGAAACGAACGAGGCGGTGCTGCCGACATTAGTTGACTGCTGAGGAGGCGTTATTACATTGGTTCACGTCG
>MGIN01000005.1:9501-13300 GCA_001793775.1 Candidatus Wolfebacteria bacterium GWA1_42_9 | reverse complement strand
TTACATAATAATCATATGACGAGCCAAAATTTACATTTCTATCGATTATGCTTGTTCCACTGGTGGTTCCAACGGTTCTGTCAAACCAAAATGGTATCTCTTCTGCGACGGTATATGAATTTGCACCAGGAATTGCATTCCAGGATATGTAGCTTTGAACGGCGGATGAAGGATAGTTTTGCTGGCATTCCCCCACAGCGCTAATATTTAGAGTGAGAGGGGGGCTGATACAAAGTGGACCGGGGCAAGCCGGGGTAAAATAAATCGGCGGGTAAGTTGTATATTGCGTACTATTGTCTGGCGGAAAAACGAATGACCCAATATCACTGCAATATGCGTACCTTGGAGGACTTGAAATGTCTCTAGGGTTTTGAGGGGTGCCACCCGCTGAAACATCGCCGTTGTGAAGAATCTTAAAAGTTGTATTGATCGCACTCCACGTCCTGTTATCGGGCTTAGTAGGCTTATTGTTAAAGTAGTCTTTGCCACCAACGATTCTAGTCTCAAATCTGATATTGTCCGCATCGGTCAGCGGCATATCTACTGCAGTCGAATTATTCGCCGAGCAACTTGCTTTAACCTTTGCGGTAAAAACGATCAAATCGTGAAAAATCAGAGTGGAATCCGAAGCTTGCGCACTGGAGCCACTTATATTTGTACATCTAAAAGTGACGTCTAGCATTCCCGTAATCGGCCCCGGGTCGCCGGTTCCTCCGGTGGGCCCATTAAAGATATTGAGGTCGGAATTAACATCTATGTTGCCGCTGGTGCCAAGCGCCAAGCCGAGACCTAAAATGCTACCGGAGCAGTCCTCCGCGTTATTAGAAGAACTCCACGATATGGTGACGGGACCCGTCATGCGAAGTATCGAAGAAGGCGACGTATTAATACTCGCCGTTGGCAAGCCGACACAAATGTGATTGGCCTCGTTCGTCTTATTCTCATCCGCCCCCGGCCACTTTATATAAATATTTTCATCTGTATCACCTGTACAGGTCCATGGGCCCTTAGTCGCATTTCCGCTGTCATCAGTCCGAAGCCAATTTACTGCCTTCTTTATCCACACCCCGCCGACTTTTTGGTATAAATCACCGGTAGTCGATGCCGGACCACCAGTCACACTGAAAGAGTAACTGCTGTTTAGCTTTGTTCTATACTCACTGTAAGCGGCAATGCCTGGATCGAAGCCTGATGGTAATACTTTACGTACAGGTCGTCTTTCAATGGTGAATGGCGTGTTGACGGTTTGAGAGCCACCGCCCGTTGCGCGCACACGCAATGTATAAGTTCCGTTCGCCAGCGACGAAACATTTAAATCAAAGTCGGCCACAACATCATCTACAACTAGTGTTTTAGAAATCGAGGTGTCAACAACCGAAGCGGTTATCGTTATTGGCGTTATGGTTTCACCGTTGCAATCCATGCCTGGAACGCCCAATACTGTAACGCTGAGTGTATTTTGATCAGATGACAATTCTTTGCCGACACGGGTTACGTGCAGCGGTACAGGATGACCGTATGGCGTTTCTCCTTGGCACAATGCCTGTGCCTGATGAGTGCCGATAAGCGCAACGCTCCCGATAACGACCGTAAATATTAATAAAAACTTAAATGACGTTTTCATAATAAATATTGGCTATGTTTACTTGCCTATAATTATACACCATTACCGGAAATATAGTAGTTAATATCCAGCAGCTTGCCCCGTAGCTCCCGCCATAGGCAGATACTATCGAGGCCTGCCCCGTAGTGGACTTCTGTTCTTTTCTTACGCCGTAGGCGACAGAAGTTCTACTATCAGGGCTTGTCCCACAGTTCCGCCCTAGGCGGATGCTATCGGGGTCAATAAGCGTGGAAAAGAAAAGCGCCCAGAATGACGCTTTTTATTGCCTAGATTTCTAATTTTTAGAAACTAAACCGGATGTTATCTGACAATTTCCGGATTTTCTTCGCCTCCTACCGGTCGAAGATGACGACGGATTCTGCGTGTTCCCTCCCAAACAATGTCAAATTCCTCGTTATCCAAATTGAAATCGGCCTGCCTTCCACGATTCCCCATATTTCCGGCGGAATAACTCGAATCAAACAGACGATACTGGTATTTATCCGAAGGGAAAATTTCTTCCTCTTTGAAGATGCCCGATTTAACTAAGTTTGCCATCAAACGGCCGGCGGGAATCACTTGAGGAATTGCATTAGTTATCTTAACATCGGCACATGATTTTAAACTTCCATCAATACTTCGGCACGCATTCAAAAATGAACTGCCGTCAGATGTAGACACCGATTGAAGCCAGGAAAACATATCTTTAATACTGTCCTTGAGCCATTGGTCACGGTAAAAATTTGGAACCTGCTTTCCAGCCAGCGGATATGCTTGAATCGCATGGTTCAGATAAATAAGTAGTAACCCCGAATAAACAGCCGACTGTTCACCGTGATTGAGCATAAGGATGTGTGTGCCATCTTCAGTGGCTTCTCTTACCAAAGAATAACCTCCATTTTCTCCGCTAAAAGCCAGATGAATATATTTCTGTTCCAGTTTATTCAGATAGTCGATACCGACTCGACTGACAACTTCCGGATACAGATTTTTGACTCGTGAAATCAGCGCCAGAAAAGAAATAAAGTCCTCGCTGCAAGAATTCCCCGGTTCAATGCCGCAAGAGTCGAGTTTAAATGTTTCTTCACGAACAGCATCGGCTAAAACATCATAAAGTTTATTTTTCTGCTCCTCAGATAGTTTGTCCCTTAATTCATGGGCTCGAATGGCGAGTTCGCTGGCAACAAATTTTGAAAGCCAGCCATTCCCCCATCGTTCCGGGGTACCATCAGGACTTTGGGTATAATATCTGTCCAACGCATCCTGAATAACTGCCAGATTGCCACTGGATTCGGTTCTAAGGCTCCCCAGCTGGTCAACCCAATAATTGGCTTCACCTGCTCCAAACGATTCCCGATGAGAAGACCAGTCATTGCCTAAAGGATCTGTGTCCCGTGCTTGTTCCATAAGTCTTGCAAATAATTCTTTGTAAACAGCAGCTTCGCCTTCAGTCACTTTGCCAGTTTCAATGCGATCCCGAATCTCCCGGAGATTTTTTAAATCGTCCTCGCTAAAACCCGCCTGCTGCTCCAGCGCTATTTCCGTTAATTTAGCCTCCTCATGACCAGGCCCTGAAGATTTCGCGGTTTCGGCCCCAGCCGGTGTACCAGCTATGGCCGCACCTGCAAGCAAAGATGCGCCAAGTTTTTTCTTAAAACCTCGCCCCAGCTTTTTAAAAGCCGAGGAATTACTGGACGGTTTTACTTCTTCTTTATTATTAATGTTTTCCGGAACGCCTTCTGTTTTATTTGACATGCCCTGAATATAACACAGCATTTTTTACCTATCAAGAACCGCTCAAAAAATTATCAAAATAAAAACCCCGCCCCTTTTGGAGGCGGGTACGGAAGTGCTTTCAGTCAAATGGCTTGGGTACTAAATAGAGAAAGGAGGACTTATCAGGACGCTGCGGAATAAACAAGTTATTCCCGTAGCCGTCGGTATCCAGTTCACCCGGTTCTTCCTGGGTGTTTGCCGGTGTGGGATTAGTTCCAAACGTGTCGCGCAACCGCCAATAAACTTTCTTTGGCGAGCCGTCGGATTTCATAATCCCCCACTTGGGTTTGAACCGGTCGTCATCCTGAAGTTCGTAGATGAAAACGTTGGTGAAGCGCGGCCGTCTGGAAATGCGTCCCAGAGTTTCGGCGACGTACTTTGCCTGATGGCCCTCTCCGACTTTATCGGAGCGCCAACCGA
>MGIN01000005.1:8289-9488 GCA_001793775.1 Candidatus Wolfebacteria bacterium GWA1_42_9 | reverse complement strand
GACTGGGTGCTTCTCAAAGCCGTTTTTTTTGTATATCTTGAAGAGCGAGTCACGCTTCTTAAAGCAAAGAATCCACCAACACTCGTAGTCGCCCTTCTCGAACTGGTTGGTGATATCCTCTGCTTCACCATCTTGTTCGTAGACATTCTGGCTAAGAATATCTATGTATTGGCTAGCGTGAAGCGCTCCGAGCCACCAAAAGAAACTCTCAACCTTGATGCGGGCGCCACGGATGCATTCCAGAGTCGGCCCTACGATTTTCTTGCTTGGGTCGACCGCTTTAGTCTCCTCGTAAGCGGGCTTGAGGATGTAGGACACCCACTCCGAAGCTGTTCCCCGCCAGAACTTTTCGTTGTTCGGCTCGTTCCAGGGCTCGAAGTAATCGATATCGTTGTGATAGCGCTCAACGGTAGCTCTGACAAACTTCCGCCAGTGCTCCTGAGCGACTGGGCTCCTGGGAACTCCGTTGCTTTGGCCGTTGTCGCTGGCCCACTTGGGTGTGTAAGGAAAACCCCAAAGAATCTTGAGGCCTCTCACCCGACAATCGTTGACGATTTTGTCGGCAACTTCCCAGCGGTAAGTCGGCGGCTCAGTCAGTTCCGGTTCGATAAATTCCCAACCGACACCGGTACGAACCCACGAAGCTCCAACTTCAATGACCCAGTCCAATTGCCGTCCGCTCGCCCAATGGGTGACCAGCCCATATGGGAATACTGACGAAAGCACCAGCGGCTCAGTCAAAAACCCTTCACCATCATACGGGGCTGATCCCTGGTACACGTCATATGTTTGGCTATACTCCACCTTTCTTTCTTGAGCAATAGCAAAACTTGCAAAAAGCATTGCCACCAGAACACAAAACGCTTTTCTCATTTCCTTTCTCCTTTCCTTTGGTAATTTGGGGCTTCACATATTGATGCGTGTTGCTTACTGTCTGCCCCCCAGTTGTTCGTAGGTCGGCAGTTTAGACAACGTTTCAACCAGTGCCTGGAAGTAGTAGATATCCACTCCTGGCAGCGGCTGTAGGTCTTGGGGTTTGACAACAACAAAGTCGCTTCCCGAAAGCAACTGAATTTCAGCATAGGCCAAAGCTTGGGAGTCACCCGGAGAGTTTAAATCCTGGTTGTTAAAGTAGTAAATAACCCGAAAGTTTCCGCAAGTCGGGAGCGAGGTGACAATATAGCCGCGCATGTAGACGT
>MGIN01000005.1:5291-8228 GCA_001793775.1 Candidatus Wolfebacteria bacterium GWA1_42_9 | reverse complement strand
GAACCTGAGCGAATTGGCGTATAGCGATCCCCTGTTGTTCAAACAAAGGTCGTTTTGGCCGTCAATCCGGTAAAGGATGTGCATCTTCTGCTTTGATTTGTCTTTGGTGAACGTACGGTTGTCGGGATTGTAATACAGGAACTCGTTTGTTACTGGAAAAGCGATCTTCGCCAAATCCAGCCCGATCCCCTTGTACTTATCCCTTTCACCCGACACCGTTTCGTAAGAGAAGAACGTCAGGTAGTCGACCCGCTGGCCTGTCCCCGGAACGCTCACGTTCCTGAGAGTGCCTATGGGACGTTCCTGGAATGCGGCGATGAATCTCGAGTCGTTGGACTCGTAGATTCTTGCCGGACCGCTGTTATCAAGAATCTCTGAAGTAGCATCGGCAATTACCCACTTCCCACCAACGTATGCGCGAACCGCTGTGTGCCAGCGGTTCCAGCTATCAAACACTATTGCCGGAATTCCAGCTGAGCGGAGCATAGCCGCCAGCTCAAGCGCAGAATCGGCGCAAACACCTGTTGGAGTCCTCCAAATATCCGCAATACTCGGAGGCCAAAGAGCATATAAAGTCGTTTTGTATGCCTTCGAACGCTTCACCCAGTCGGCAATGGCTATCAGCTTGGCGTAATCGTCCGTCAAGCTGAAAGTCAGTTCCTCAACCTTCGCCAAAAGCTCCGGAGGATATTGCTCGCCCTGCCATTCATAACGGATGGGCTGGCCCAAGTACATTTTCGGGTCGTCGGGCGAAGTTGAGACATCGTATGTGCGCGGGACCGGATCGAACCACGGGTAAGGATAGTCGGCGTTTGACGACCGGAAGATGTGCTTTCTTACGGCACGCTCTCCTGGGGTCATCATCGCTTCCTTCTCTTGTGCCCAGGTACATCCGGCTGCCAGTATCAGGAACAAAACAAGGCATGCTCTTTTCATTGTCCCCTCCCTTTCTTATCTTTTGCGCTTTGCAGCGCCGTTTTTAGTTTTAGGTTGCTGGTAAAATTTATAGCACGGAATAATTAATATAGCAAGAGGTATAAGAAAAAGCCCCAGAATCTCCCTTGAGGCAAGTATACAGAAGCGAACCGCTACTGCCGGATAATTCCAGCTCAAACGAGTCCACAAAAAAATCCGCTTTTAGAGAATTTTTCTTCTGTGCGGGCGACTGGATTTGAACTGGCAACCCCTGCCGTGACAGGGCAGTGCTCTAACCAAATTGAGCTCCGCCCGCATTTTTGAATTATCCTGACACTTTCTGAGGGAAAATCAATCTCAGATTATTCTTTTGGCTACTATCAGTGGTTTGCATTTCCGGGCAATTTTTTCCAAAGAAGCGATTGCTTTTTTTGCCCAAAATTCCTTATGATTTGGTCGCCAAACGAAGCGAGGCGAATCTTAAAACCTTGCAATTTCCTCTCTGGTGGACCTACGGGGAATCGAACCCCGATTTTCCGGATGTCCCGAAAGGCTTTGGTGGACCCTAGGAGATTCGAACTCCTGACCTCCACATTGCAAATGTGGCGCTCTACCAACTAAGCTAAGGGCCCACCAAAACCATGCGGGATCCCGACTTCGCCATTATAATATTAAAAAGTGCGTTGGGACAAACCGGATGCTCTGCCACTAAGCTATAGGCCCTATCCATTAATCCTGTTTAATTCCACTAAAGATTTTTGGATCTCCTCTAAGATTTGATGTTTTTTCTGGGAATCCGTTTCCGCTAGAAAGCGATTAATTAAGCTTTTATCCAGCTGGTCAAAGTTGTCAGCATATTTATCAATCCACTCGGAGACGCAAACATTCCTTTCCGTCTCATCCTCCATTCCCACAATCTTACAAAACTCCTTAATCAATTCTCCCTGAATCAGGTAATGCTCCTTCTTGGGCGGCTTTTCTTTCTTCAAGTCCGATTGCAGTTCTGGTTTCGGGCCCATATTTTTAAACGACGCAAGAAATTATAAACTGACACCAAAATATCCGTCAAAATCATTTATCAAGCTCAAAAATTTTTCGTTCAGGCCGTTGATTTCTTCAGTTTCCCTGTTAATGTCATCAATTATTTTATTCATCTTGTCGTAATCGATGCTCTTCTCAAAAAGACTGTCTTTGATAAGAATCAACAGCTGATTGAGAAGGTCGTTGTAGTTAATCAATTTCTGAACTAAAACAGTTTCGGCACTCAATGCTTCCAAAGCAGCCCGTCCGGCTCTTTCCGGATGAATATAAGGAACAGCACTGGTCATCTTGCTTAGTTGTTCGGTAAGCAATATGGCTTTCTGCCTAGATTCGTTGTTCTTTTGAAGCTGGAGAATAACAATGTCCAGAGCTTGTTTTTCTTTTTCGTCCCCCTCCAAGGTTTGAATTCCTTTCAGATTGGCAGAAATTTCATTGGCGGCGGAAACTATCTCTTCGGCATATTTGGAAGCCTCTTCTCTTCCCTGACTAAAAGCTGGGGGGACTTCCACTTTCGAAAGGGGCGAGAAAACAAAAACGCCAAAACTAATTAAAAACAGGGCGATGATAGCAATAATAATCCATCTGGCTTTTTTGGAGATTCTTGAAAACCAAATTTTTAACATATGTCGGTAGTATCAATATTACCCCAAAAATATTGAAATAATCAACTCCGTATGCTATTTTATTTTTGTTAAATGCTGTTAGTTGCAAACTAAGAATTAACTTCCCGCGGGTATCGTATAGTGGTAATACCCCAGTTTTCCAAACTGGCGCCAGGGGTTCGATTCCCCTTACCCGCTCAAATCTAAAATCCCCGAAAGGGGATTTTAGATTTGAGTATATTTATGATTCCGCTCGAACCTATTTTATCAAAAATTCCTGAAAAAATCCACTCGCTCCGCCCCACCGCCGCTCGCTGACGCTCGTCACCCCGCAAAAAAGTTTTCTTCGCATTTTTTGATTTGGCGCGCGATTTCTTTT
>MGIN01000005.1:1033-5143 GCA_001793775.1 Candidatus Wolfebacteria bacterium GWA1_42_9 | reverse complement strand
CGCCTCGCCCTCGCTTGGGCTGGCGAAATTTTTTGCGGCTATTGACATAATTTATGGCGTTTGCTGCACTTTACTATGATAAAGTATGAACAAAACAAGGATAAGTAAAAAATGGTTAAATCAAGACACAAATAGCCTTTTCCGGGTCATCTTGGATTTAGATAATCTTACAGAGGCGAGAAATTTTTTCAGGGATTTACTCACTGAAAAGGAACTACTGGAATTTGCCCAAAGGTGGAAAGTTGCGAAAATGTTGTCGGCGGGAAAGGCATATGTTGATATTGAGAAAGAAACTGGCATGAGTTCCACTACTATCGCAAGAATTCAACGCTGGTTGAAAAGTGGAATGGGCGGCTACAAATTGATGATTAAGAAAGAAAAAATATGAATCAGAAAATTTTAGTAAAAAACAATAACATTGTTAACATTCATCATCACAACCAATTCTTCCGAGAAGAGATTGGTTGTGTTTGGCGTTAATTTTTAAATCGCTTCCACACGGTCAATCCCTTCTCAGAAGGGATTTTTCTTTTCTAGGAAGGGTAGCACCTTCACAACAACCAAAAAAAGAAAGGAGTGGAAGCAATGAAAGAGCAAGACGCTGGAGTAAAGTGGTTCAACACCGTGTTTTATCCACAGAAAAAGACGGGAAGGGCAGTCAGATACGAAGACGGAATCTTGCCCCGCCTGCGGGAAAAAGAGATTACACTCTTTACGCCATGGGGGCCAAGATACAGTTGGGAAAGCCGCGGCGCGGTCATTCGGGATAGCGACAGAGAAGCAGAAGTTCTTGATTTCCTTGTCGCGTTACTGGGCGAGTTGCGCCAGAACATGCCAGACAAAAATTTCCGCTGGGTGTTCCTAGGCGCGGATTTGTACGGCACTCGTATCAACAATCTGCCCGTCGAGGTGGTCGCAAGTTACTTCGACAGCTTGGTTCAATGGTTGCGTCGCGTATTGCCGATTGCGGAATTTCGGCTCTGGTCGCAACTCGATAGTGTCGCCGAAGAGTATCGGCAAGAAGTCCGCGCAAACTTCGACAACCTCATCAGCTACAGCGTTTTGTCTCGTGCCAACCAAACAGCGCGAGCAATGGGAAGAAACAGCTCCGCGAAGGAATATCTCGTCGAGCGTCTTGCGGAGGCGATGTTCATCGAACGCACTCTAAAACCAATCAAAATCTCCTGTGTCGCAAGACACAAAGATGACGATGTTGATTGGGAGTTGCCCCGCCTCTACTTTCTTCCGGAGCGTCTTCACGCCCCTTGGTTGTAGCGTAACCGGAGGGAGTACGAGAGAAATCTCCTACTCCCTCCATTCTTTATCTTTAATGAATTTGAAATTTAATATATAATTAAAAAACTTATGGACTATCAAAACATTTTACAACAAGCAATTGATTTACACATTCACATAGGGCCGGAAATAATTCCGAGAAAGTTTACCTTGCCCGAATTAGTTGATTACGAAAAAGGGAAGCTCAAAGGCATTGGTGTAAAAAATCACTTTTTCTCGACAATAGCAATGGGTAAACAGTCAGCACAAGACGGAAGCCCTTCTGTTATTAACTCCGTAGTTTTGAATCATTATGTCGGGGGTTTTAATCCTGATATTATACGGGCATCTGCTGAATTGTCCGAAAAACCAATCATTGTTTGGTTTCCAACTTTACACACGGAAGAATTTTTGCAGAGTCAAAAGTTTGAAATTCCCGAGGAATGGATTGATCCAAAAATGCGAAGGCGGCTAAAATTGCGTCCAACAGAAAAAATAAAAGCACTTTCCGTTTTTGATAATGGGAAAATTAGCAAAGAAGTTAAGATGGTTTTATATTCCATTAAAGAAAATGGCGCAATTTTAGCGACGGGTCACCTTTCGTGGCAGGAATCATATGAGTTAGTAAAATTTGCTATCGAGAAAATCGGTATTAAAAAGATTGTAATCACCCACCCGATTTATCAAAAAATTGATATGCCGATTAAAATTCAAAAAGAACTTGCAGAATTGGGTGCTTTGATAGAGCACTGCTATTCAATGTACTCAATAGACAAAATTCCGATGGATAAAATCGCGCAGCAAATTAAAGATGTTGGAGCAGATAATTGTATTTTGTCGTCCGATGTTGGACAAACTTTCAGCAAAAGTCCAAGCGAAGCACTAACAGATTTTATTTCTTTGCTTAAAAAAGAAGGTGTAACAGAAAATGAAATTAAAACCATGTTGATAAAAAATCCAGAGCGACTTGTTAGATAGTATCTTAAGCCGCAAAAAATTTCGCCAGCCCAAGCGAGGGCGGGGCGGAGCGAGTGGATTTTTTCAGGAATTTTTGATAAAATAGGTTCGAGCGGAATCATAAATATACTCAAATCTAAAATCCCCGAAAGGGGATTTTGTTTATTCCTATATACTAAATACTAACTATCAGATACTAGATTCAAAACATCAGCCACCCCGGTTTGAAAATTAAAAGAATTCCCAAAATCAAAAGAATGGCTCCACCAATCAGGCGCGACCAGCGGGCATATTTTCCTGAAAGTCCGGTCAACTGGAGCGTGGTCATCGCAATTATAAAAACGATGATATCATCCAACATGTAGAAAACAATATAAAGAACCAGATAGAAATAGTAAGAGAGGACGGAAAGCTGACTCAAAGACAGAATTTGAGTATAAACTGCCGGCAGACCTGCCGAACACATCAGTTCTATTAAATTAACCGACGCTCCCAGCAAAATTATCCCCGCCAGAGCCAGCCAGAAATTTTCTTTTTTGACTGTTTCTTTTAGTTTTTCAAAAACAGTTCTCTTTTTTTCCGAATCCTCCACGGCACAAACGGCTACCGGCTTGGTGAAATATTCTTTCAAGCTCCAAACGCCTCCCCCCACTGCCACCAGGCCAATAACCGGTCGTACCCAGACAATAAATCCGATGAACAAAAGAAGATTGAGCCAGGCCGCCATAAAAATAAAATAAACCAGTCCCGAAACGATAATAAAAGCCGTTCCTAAAATCCACATCCGGGTCCGGTTTTGCATCTCCAGAAGAAGCCCGATAAGAAAAATCAGGACCCACATAGCGCAGGGATTAAATCCGTCCACCAATCCGAAAACTGCTGTCAAAAGAGGCAAAGAGAGATTTTTTGTCTTCACTTCTCCGATTAAAGGAAAGGTAATTGATTCCGGAATAGCTGGATTTATTTTTTCCTCCGCATCGGGTCTTTGTTCATCTTCAAATAAGGAGGCCAAGGGGTCGGGGCAGGAAGTTGCCAGACATTCTTTTACTTTCTTTTCAATCTCTTTTCCGGTTGTCTGGTCGCTTGTGTAGCCGACCACTGACCAGTTACCCACAACCGTGAAGGGAATCCCGGAAACAGTAGTATTTAGCTTTTTTTCCGCTTCTGTCAAGAGTTTTTGGTTATCGGTGTTGTACCAAACCTCAAAATCTTTTATCTCCAAGTTTGAATATTTAGTTTCAAGCGTTTTTAGAAAAACTTCTTCGTCAGCGCAGTGAGGACATCCGTCTCCCCAAAAAAAATAAAGAGTAGTTATGTTAGGTTTTTCCTGAGCCAATGAAGAATTAAAAACAAAAAACACCCCAAACAAAAAGAGTATCAGTAAAAAAATCTTTCTCGAAGAGAACATAAGCAAAGGATAACAAAAACAGAGGTGGGTATCAACGAAAAATTTTTCTCCCATCGGCTAATTTGTACGAATTAGACAATAGAGAAAGTTAACATCACATTAAATTGATGCATCAAAAAAACCTTTATTTTCAAAAAAATATAGCTTAGGATAGTAGCGCGGGCCCGTAACTCGATAATGGAACGCAGTCCCGCCCATACTTTGTATAAGCGGGATTGCGATTTGTTGTCCTGCCGAAGACAGGAACAAATCGGGAACATTCGCACATGCCCCGCACCAAATTTACGGGGGCATGGTAGAGTGGCAACACGTGGCATTCGCATTGCCAAGACCCGGGTTCGATTCCCGGTGCCTCCACTTCAAAAATTTTGGTGCGGGGTTGCGCAGATGCGAGTTCGATTCTCGCTAGGTCCACACGACAAAATCAGAACCTTTTTTGAGCAAAACCCCGACTGATTTACCCCTTCGCG
>MGIN01000005.1:0-977 GCA_001793775.1 Candidatus Wolfebacteria bacterium GWA1_42_9 | reverse complement strand
TCAATTCCTCCCCCCAACCCCCTCCTTTCGGCGCGTCCTCAGGGAGACTATTCCTTAAATTCCCTTAATTTGAAATCCACCTGATATAGATAAATCTCTACATCTTTGAGTATCCTTAAAGCATAGTAAAGTCGTTGATCATAGTGACCAGCAATAATTATACCTTTTGTCGGTTCTCCACCTGTCTTATGTTCTTCAAGCCACCCCATATATCGGGTAAGTTGCCCAACAGTGTCATCGCTTGTCTGGTTCTTTTTTAGTTCTATTACAACATACTGACCCGTCTTTCTATCTTTGGCCAGTATATCGATAATTCCAATATCGGTTCTGAATTGCTGACTGACTAATTCGCCGTCTTCTTCTATTAAATCATACTTATTTCCAAACTCCGTTTTATCCCAATTTTCAACAAGAAAATCCTCTAACTGACTTTCCATATAGAATAAGCTCGGATCGCCAGCCTCTTCGCTCGGTGTAGAAAAAGGCTTTATGGTTGGTTCAGCTTCTTCTGCTTTCTCAATTTTCCATAGCGGCTTAAATTCTGGGGAGTAAACGAAAACCGAAATTGTCCTTGCGGAATGATGAATCCCAAGCTCCGCAAAGAATTTTATAATATTCTTGTTAGAGGACGCGATCTTTTTACCAACGTTATTTGATGAAAAATCTAATTCTTTATCTATACCCAAGAATGCGCAAAGTCTTTCCCTGTCATTCAACGAAATCACGCTCAAATTCCGTGTTGGATCAAAAGCCGCTAACATTGCGCAGACGGCGTTGCCGCTTGGTCCAGTCAGGTTATTTATGTGTCTTGTCTCATTTAGCTTATACAGCTTATTTATCAAATCCGCCTTTTTATCCTCCTCATTCTCCAAGAAAATCTCATTAAGCAAACTAGAAAATTCCCTACGGGCTTTTATACCATTAAACATTCTCCTCCAAGCACCTTGGGCAATCATAGCTCTTGCAACCGCCTCGCT
>MGIN01000004.1:3143-5121 GCA_001793775.1 Candidatus Wolfebacteria bacterium GWA1_42_9 | reverse complement strand
GCAATTTATCTATTCTTCCTTCAGAGGCAGCCGAAACCAAAACTCGAGCCGTTTCCTGGAAAGAAGCAGCCGAAAGAAAGCTCTCCGTGGAAAGAGCGGTGCGGGTAATGCCCAGAAGAAGTTGTTTGGCTTTAGCCGGATTCCTTCCGGAAGCTTTGAGGCGGCGGTTGATTTCCAAAAAACTGGATTTTTCCAAAACCTGGCCGATGACCAGAGGGCTGTCTCCGGATTCTTTAACCATCACCCGGGAAAACATTTGTCGGACAATAATTTCAATGTGTTTGTCATTAATGACATTTCCATTGGAAACATAAATTTTCTGAATTTCATTGATAATGTATTTTTCAACCTCTTCCCGGCCACGCAGTTGGAAAAGTTCTTTAATATCCAGACTGCCTTCAAAAAGCTGGTCTCCTTTCTTGACTTTGTCGCCAATGTCAGCAAAGAGAGAGGCATTGCGGTGAGCCAAGTATTCGATAAACTTGGACTTCTTTTTGGAAGATTTGGTCTGACTTCTCTTGGATGGTTTGATTTTGATGATTCTTAAAGACCCCTCTTCTTCAATGTCGATTATTGTCCCGTCTTCTTTAACCAAAGCCGCTCGCCCCTTGGGTGGTCGAGCTTCAAGAATTTCCTCAATACGAGGAAGACCGGAAGTAATGTCTTTTTCGGCAACACCGCCGGAGTGGAAAGTTCTCAAAGTCAGCTGGGTCCCGGGTTCACCAATAGATTGAGCGGCGATAATTCCCACCGCCTCTCCTTTTTTAACCATATCCAATCTTCCCAAATCCAACCCATAACATTTGGAACAGATGCCGAACAAAGATTTACAAGTTATCGGAGAACGAACTACTACTTCGCTTACCCCAGAGGCGGATATTTCCGAAGCCAGCCGACGGTCGACTACTTGACCTTCTTTGGCTAAAATTTTGTTTCCTTCTTTGACTGTCTTGGATAATGTTCTTCCAAACAATCTGTCGGCAAAAGAGAAACCATATTCGTCACCGACAGCCTTTTCTATTTTAACTCCTTCGCTGGTATGGCAGTCGTTGCTGTTAATAACTATGTCTTGAGCTACATCCACCATCCGGCGGGTTAAATATCCAGCCGAGGCAGTTTTTAAGGCGGTGTCGGTTAAACCTTTTCTCGCTCCGTGAGTATTGATGAAGAATTCAAGCACCGAGAGACCTTCTTTGTAAGAAGAAACAATGGGTAAGGCGATGGTTTCCCCTTGAGGGTTGGTCACCAACCCCTTCATTCCAATCATGTGAGAAACTTGTTCCCAAGTACCCCTGGCTCCTGAATCTACAATATTAAAGGTGCCGCTGGTCGGAGAAAGAGAGAGAGGAACAAGTTTGGAGATTTCTTTTTTTGTTTTTTCCCAAATTTCAATGGTCCTGGCCTTTTGTTCATCCGCTCCAATAAAACCATTTTCGTGCTGAGCGTTAATATCAGCAATTTCTTCCTTGGCTTTCCTAACTATCTCCTCTTTTTGTGGAGGGACTTGTAAATCAAAAATGTTCCAGGTTGTTCCCGAAAAAGCTCCCCACAAAAATCCTATTTTCTTAACAGCATCCAAAAATTCCCATCCTGATTCAACGCCATATTGATCGATATAACGAGCAACCAGTTTCTTGAGGGATTTTTTGTTCATCGTTTCATTAATCAACCCCAAATCTCTGGGAAGACTCCGGGAAAAGACAATCCTTCCGCAACTGGTTATTTCCGACTTTGAAGAACCAACCTTAATCGGCTCATTGATTTTAACGACGCCAAATTCCAAAGCCAGCAAAACTTCATTTTCAGAGCTGAAAACTTTTATTTTGTTGGAATCGGAGCTATCGCCGATAATTTTAGTCAAATAATAGCATCCCAGAACAACGTCTTGAGAAGGAGTGGCAATCGGCTCGCCGTCAGCTGGCTTGATGATGTTTTTTGAAGAGATCATTCTAGTCTTGGCCTCATCCTGGGCTTGGAC
>MGIN01000004.1:0-3133 GCA_001793775.1 Candidatus Wolfebacteria bacterium GWA1_42_9 | reverse complement strand
AGGTGGATAGCCATCTGGTCTCCATCAAAATCGGCATTAAAAGCCGAGCAAACCATAGGCGGAATTCTGATGGCTAAATCTTCAATGAGAACCGGCTTAAAAGCCTGAATTCCTAAGCGGTGAAGGGTAGGGGCGCGATTTAAAAGAACCAGCTTTTCTTTAATAACGTCTTCTAAAATTTCCCAAACCTCGGGAATGCTCTGCTCAATCAAACGATTGGCATTCTTGATGTTGTGCGCCATTCCCCTTTCCAAAATCTGGCCGATAACAAACGGCTTGAAAAGTTCCAGAGCCATTTTTTTGGGAACACCGCACTCGTTCAACTTCAATTCCGGACCGACAACAATCACCGACCGGCCGGAATAATCCACTCTTTTCCCCAAAAGATTTTGCCGAAACCTTCCTTGTTTTCCTTTAAGAATGTCGGCCAATGATTTTAAGGGACGATTTTGCGAAGAAGACATCTGCTGGCGGCCAATGCGGGTAGTATTGTCAATCAGGGAATCAGTCGCTTCCTGAAGCATTCTCTTTTCGTTAGTCACAATAATTTCAGGGGCTTTTAATTCAATCAGTTTCTGAAGACGGTTATTGCGGTTGATGACTCTCCGGTAGAGATCGTTTAAGTCAGAACTGGCATAACGACCGCCGTCCAAAGCTACCATCGGCCTTAACTCCGGAGGCAGAATCGGCAAGATCGTTAAAATCATCCACTCCGGACGAACGTTATTTTTAAAAAAAGAGTAGAGAATTCTGAGCTTCTGGGAGAGTTTTTTGGTTTTAGCGGAATCTTTTTGGTACGCTAAAAGTTCCATCTCTTTTTCGGCGATCACGATTTCCTTCTTTAAGTTTATCTTCTCCAAAATCTTGCGAATGCTTTCGGCTCCGGTGCCAGCTTCAAAAACATCTCCAAATTTGCGGGAGAGATCAAAAAAGTCGGCTTCTCCAAGAACCGTTCCCACCTTTAATTTGGAGAGAAATTCTCTCGACTTCAAATAAGAAGCCTCCAAAGATTTTAGCTGTTCGTTGTCTTTGATGGATTTTTTCTTGGATTTAAATTCGTCATTCAGATTATCGAGAGATTCTTTTCTTCTCTTGTCATCAACGTTGGTGATAATATAAGAGGCGTAATAAATGACCTTCTCCAGTTTATTGGAAGGAACGTCAAAAAAGAGACCGATTTTAGAATTGCCGGTTTTCAAAAACCAAATATGAGCCACGGGAGCAGCCAGTTTTAGATGACCCATTCTTTCCCGTCGAACAATCGCCCGGGTAACTTCAACGCCGCACTTGTCGCAAATAGTTCCTTTATACCGCAGACCCTTAAATTTTCCGCAGTAGCATTTATAATCTTTAGTCGGCCCGAAGATTTTTTCCGAGAAGAGTCCGTCCTTTTCCGGACGTTGGGTCCGGTAATTGATTGTCTCCGGTTTAGTCACCTCCCCGTATGAAGAAGAAAGAATTTCTTCGGGAGAGGGAATTTTCAATTTTAGATAGTCAAAATCTGTATTCATGCCGTTTTTACCCAAGAGCGAAGGGAAGTCTGACTTCCCAAGTGATTGGCTGTAAACCCCTGCCTGCCGGCAGGCAGGGAGTACCCGCCTAAGTTTTTCCATAACTTGGACAGATGATTTGGTTTGGGTCGCTCTTTTTGGTTATTTACATAAATTTATAATATATCAACGGAAAAATTTTGGCGGGTAAAGGTTTTGTTCCTCCGTCAGAACGGAGATAAAGCTCTTTATTCTTCTCCCAAATCCTCTTTCTTGACCGGTTCAATTTTAAGACCCAGTGAATTGATTTCACTGACCAGAACATTAAAAGCCGAGGGAGAGTTGGAAAGTTTAATTTCTTCTCCTTTAACGATTGCTTCAAAGGCGGCTGCCCTTCCCAAAACGTCGTCAGATTTAACCGTCAGCATTTCTTGAAGAGTGTAGGCTGCTCCGTATCCCTCCAGAGCCCAAACCTCCATTTCTCCAAAACGCTGGCCGCCAAATTGAGCTTTTCCTCCCAAGGGCTGTTGAGTTACCAAACTGTAGGGTCCGATAGAGCGCATGTGGATTTTGTCCTCAACCAAATGGTTGAGTTTAAGCATATAAATGTAGCCAACGGTCACTTTGCTATCAAACTGCCTTCCGGTTCGTCCATCAAAAAGAGTAATTTTTCCGTCTTCAGGAAGACCGGCTTTTTTTAACTCCTGACAAATTTCCTCCTCCGAAGCTCCCGAGAAAATGGTGGTAACCGCTCGGTAGCCCAATTCTCTGGCCGCCCACCCCAGGTGAGTTTCCAAAATCTGTCCCAGATTCATGCGCGAAGCCACCCCCAGAGGATTAAGAACAATGTCTACTGGACGGCCGTCAGGAAGATGAGGCATGTCTTCCACCGGTAAAATTTGGGAAATAACGCCTTTATTGCCGTGTCGACCGGCCAGTTTGTCGCCAGCCCTGACTTTTCTCAGCTGCGCCACTTCAATCTGGATGCTTTTAATCACCCCCGGCTCCAATTTGTCTCCGTGTTCCCGAGAGAAAATTTTAATGCCGACTATCCGGCCGGACTTTCCGTGAGGAAGATATAAGGAGGTATCTTTGACGTCCCTGGCTTTCTCACCAAAAATGGAACGTAATAATTTTTCTTCGGCAGTCAATTCGGTCTCGCCCTTTGGCGATATCTTTCCAACTAAAATATCCCCCGCCCTCACCTCCGCTCCGATACGGATAATTCCTTCTTCATCCAAATTTTTCAGTTTTTCCTCAGAGACATTGGGAATGTCGGCGGTGGTAATCTCAGGACCAAGTTTGGTATCTCGCACGTCGCAAGAAAAATCTTCTATGTAAACCGAAGTGAATCTGTCTTCAAAAGCCACTCTTTCAGAAAGAACGATGGCATCCTCAAAGTTTCCTCCAAAAGCAGGGACGAAAGCCACCAAAAGATTTTGCCCAAGAGCCAAAACTCCGCGGTCGGTTGAAGGACCGTCGGCCAAGACCTGCCCTTTCTTTATTTTCTGGCCGACAGTAACCACCGGCTTTTGATTGATGGTGGTATATTGATTGGAACGTCGGAATTTATTGAGGTTATAAATAGTAGCTTTGTTTTTGCTTTTCACGGTTATGGAGGCGGCATCGGCTTTGGTAACTTC
>MGIN01000003.1:3850-7706 GCA_001793775.1 Candidatus Wolfebacteria bacterium GWA1_42_9 | reverse complement strand
TTAATGACGGAGGTTCTCTTCCCGGAGTTATTGAAATCGGTTCCGACCTGACGCTGACTCCTCCGACAAGAGACATGGGGCTTGCGGGATATTGGACGCTTAATGAAGGGACTGGGTCTGTTGCCTATGATTCCAGCATTGGAGGGAATAACGCAACTGTTAGCGCGTCTTGGACCAGCTCCTGCAAATCGGGCAATTGTCTGTCAAGCAGCGGATGTTATGGCGGCGCTGCTTACGTTGCTTCTCCGAATTCAAATCTTAATTCAATAACCAGTTTCACGATAACTGTCTGGAATAATCCGACAGCTGCTGTTGCCGATGGCTGGCAAGGAATTGTCACAAAAACAACCCCTGGGACCTTCCCGTCGTTTTGGGGTTTTATGGTAGATGCGGCAACGACCACAGGCCATGCATTCGTTTCCAATAACGGCCAGCAGAAAATCGGAACGTATTTTTATCCGATTACCGGACAATGGAATTTTATCGCCTATGTTCATAACGACTCGTCCCTTCAAGATACGGTTTATTTTAACGGCCAATTATTGGGGCAAACCGAATCGTTGAGTGTGAACACCGGAGCCGGGGGGTTTCACATGCTTGCCAACAATTGCAGTATCAACGGGAAAATAGACGACGTTCGCGTTTACAACAGGACTTTAAGCGCCGCCGAAATCCAAGCTATTTACAGCGCAACCAAGTAATAGAACTTTTATCTGCTACGCAGGAATTTGAAATAAAAATTCACTACCCGACAGGCTCCCACACCCATGTGTATAGATGTAGGCAGGCAAAATAAATCATAAAAACACGAGAGCATTAAAACATAGGAGGCATCAACAAATGTCTGGTATCAATATTGGTACCATTGCCAGGGTAGAAATTGGGTAGAAATCAGAGAATCGCTATCACGGTTCGCTTTAGTTTATTTTTGGTATTAATATTGATACCAAGGTAAAATTAGGTTATTCTACAAACATGGCTAAAATTTCTAAAAAGAAATTGTCTCCGGAATTTAAAACTAAATCCCTTGGGTTGTTTTTTAGAACTGTTAAAAAGATTGAGTCAGTTAGCGATGCGGAAAAATTTTTAGATACTTTTTTCACGCTGATGGAAAAAGAGATTGTTCTTCGCAGATTGGCGACCGTAATTTTATTGGATAGGGGAGAACGATATAGAAAAATTCAAAACACACTCGAGATTTCCAGAAATACAGTCAGTAAAATCAAACATATTATATCGGGAGACGGCTACGGGAGAAATCTTGGCAAGCGCGTCTATTCAACACCCCATCAACAAAAAACAAAAAGAAAAAAGTTACTCCCGCCTTATAAAGGAGCTGAAAGTATTATTTAGGACTGGTATCAATATTGATACCAATGCAGAAAAATAAAAAACCAGCCTTTTAAGCTGTTTTTTTTTGGAATGTTTTGATTATCAGATCCAAGTCTCTCCCTCACTAAAACTTCGTTTTGTTCGGGACTTCGTTCGCTTACACTCGCTTCGCCTCCTTAGCAAAAGCTTCCACAATTGGCTCTAAATTCCCTTCTAATGTCTTCTCTATATTGTGGAATTTCTTGCCGATTCGATGGTCCCTGCCTGCCGGCAGGCAGGGGTGATTCTGCCGTCGGGATGGTGTAATATAATATTATTGCGGAGCGTCTTTCCAAAAGGTCTTAATAATAGAATCTAAGTCGCCGCCAAGAATTTTTTGTATATTATGCCATTTTTTCCCAATTCTGTGGTCTGTTAATCTATCATCAGGAAAGTTCCACGTTCTTATTTTTTCGGAGCGTTCCATTGAACCGATTTGCTCTTTTCTTAATGCGCCAAGAGAGCTTGTTTGCTGGCGTTGCATTTCTTCATACAGCTTTGAGCGCAGTATCGTAAGCGCATTTTCGCGATTGGCGTTTTGAGAGCGTTCCGTTTGGGAAGCGACGACCACTCCCGTGGGTTTGTGAAGGATTCTGACGGCGGTTTCAACCTTGTTAACGTTCTGCCCGCCGGGTCCCGATGAGCGGAAAAAAGTGATTTCCAAATCATTGGGGTTGATTTCAAAAATTTTCTGTTCGATTACCGGCAAAATCGCCACCGAGGCAGTTGAAGTATGAACTCTGCCCGATTTTTCTGTTGCCGGAACTCTTTGGATTCTGTGTACTCCCGATTCCTGCTTTAAAGAATCATATACGCCTGGACCTTTCCCGCCCGAGGCGGGCCTGCCTTGAGCGGATATTTTTCCGATAAACGTTTTATATCCTCCCAAAGTCGTCTGGTTCGAATCGATTATGGAAAAACGCCACCCTCTTTTTTGGGCGTACTTTTGATACATATTGACCAGTTCTCCGGCAAAAATTGATGCTTCATCTCCGCCAGCTCCGGCTCTGATTTCAATTATTATTTCATTTATCTGGTTGTCCATAATTAAAAGCGACACTAATTACAAATGATATGCGAATGTACGAATAATAAATTCGTGTTATTCGAATACATTCGCGTATTGGTGTCGCTACTTGGATTTTTTTGTTTTTTTAACTGCTCTCTTTTCCGATTTCTTTCTCAGGGCAATCTTAGCTGCCTTTTCTCTTCTGGCCTTGAATTTTTCCACTCTTCCGGCGGTGTCAATCAGTTTTTCTTTGCCGGTATAAACCGGATGACAGGCATAACAAATTTCAACCTTAATTTCTTTTTTGGTCGATCCGACAGTAAAAATATTGCCGCAGGCGCATTTGACTCGTGCATCTGGATAATATGTTGGATGTATGTCCTTCTTCATATGTTTATTTAATAAGGGTGAATGCTTGCCCCGTAGTGAACATGAAATGTTCTACTACTGGGGTCTTTTTTCATGTGTTTTTCTGCTCAATGATGATTGGTACCAATATACGAATAATAAGCGAAAAAGTCAATTTTTCCACACATTTCCACCTTTTTATTTACTTGACACTTTTAAATGGTTCTGTATACTTACCCTTACCAGTTAATTCTTGACCTTTGAAAACCAAACCCCGCACCTTTTATTCGCTCAAGCGGGGTTATTTGATTCCAAGGAATCAAAAAAGGTGCAGCGGTTAACCCTCCCAAATTTTGCAGTTTCATCTTTTTCAAAAGACGGATTCGCAAATCTGGGATTTGTCTGTAAAATTTGGGAGGGTAAATAGCTCGTATTTGAAGATACGGGTTCACCCTCCAAAATTTTCCGACGGAAAACTTAGGAGGGTAAAGTTGAAGATTTTTTTGGTTGTCCCAAGAATGTCAAAATTTTAAGTTACAGGCGAAGGTCGAATGGTTGCAATTTTTAAAATAGTTGCGGCCACTCGCACTTCGCTAAAAAAAATTGAAAATTTTGACATCTATTTGAGAGTTTGATCCTAGCTCAGGATGAACCCTGCCTGCCGGCAGGCAGGGCTGGCTGATCGCCTTTGGCGATTACCGCCAGCTCTAAATGTCGCGGCATGGTTTTGTGAGTTTGGAGACTTTCAAATTTTTTGAGAGTTTGATCCTAGCTCAGGATGAACGCTGGCGGCGTGGATAAGGCATGCAAGTCGAACGATCATTCGCTTCGCTCATTGTAGCGATGCGAATATGCGAATCTGCTAATAATACGAATAAAAACATTTGTATAATTAGTATTATTTGTATATTGGTATCGATACAGCGAGCGGAGCGAGTGGTAGTGGCGAACGAGTCAGTAACACCTTGGTTACGTACCCCGAAGTGGAGCATAGCCAGCCGAAAGGTTGGGTAATTCTCCATAATCCCGCAAGGGTAAAGTCGCAAGACGCTTTGGGATCGGCCTAGGCCCGATCAGCTTGTTGGTGAGGTAACGGCTCACCAAGGCTACGACCGGTAGGGGTGCTGA
>MGIN01000003.1:0-3835 GCA_001793775.1 Candidatus Wolfebacteria bacterium GWA1_42_9 | reverse complement strand
CTACATGAGGAAGATCGCCTCGTGCGGTTTGACGTTAGTGTAGGAATAAGAGGTTGCTAACTCTGTGCCAGCCCGCCTAAATTTTTGGCGAGGCTGGAAATGGCGCAGAGCTTCGACGGTAACGTCGGATAGGAAAACTTGGCTTATATGCTGGAACATTTTTTATCGTCCGCTGATATTTCTCTATACAAGAGAACGCGATAAAAAATAATCAGCAGGGAAGTCGTAATTGACCCCTCAGAGACTTCGTTGATTAAACGAGATAGATGTTTTTGAACGTCTATAATATGCCAGGCCCCCATAAAATGGGGTGATGATATAGTCCAATTAGTTCGCCAAAAACTTTGGCGGGCCAGCAGCAGCGGTAATACAGAGACCTCGAGCGTTGTCCGGATTTATTGGGCGTAAAGGGCGCGTAGGATTCTCTTTGCATCTCCAGTCAAATATTGAGGCTTAACCTCAAAACCGCTGGAGAGATGAAAGAGATTGAGGGTGCCAGAGGCAAGCGGAACGCACGGTGTAGGGGTGAAATCCGTTGATATCGTGCGGAACACCATAGGCGAAGGCGGCTTGCTGGGGCATTCCTGACTCTGAGGCGCGAAAGCGTGGGGAGCAAAAAGGATTAGATACCCTTGTAGTCCACGCCCTAAACTATGTTCGCTGGCTGTCGGGAGTATCGACCCTCTCGGTGGCGAAGCTAACGCGTTAAGCGAACCGCCTGGGAAGTACGGCCGCAAGGCTAAAACTCAAAGGAATAGACGGGGACTCGCACAAGCGGTGGAGCATGAGGTTTAATTCGATGGTAAGCGAAACACCTCACCAGGGCTTGAAATCCCAACGACGTCTCGCCGAAAGGCGTGATTCTCCAGGTTTACTTGGAGCGTTGGGGCAGGTGTTGCACGGTTGTCGTCAGCTCGTGGCTTGAGTTGTTCCCTTAAGTGGGTCAACGAGCGCAACCCCTGTTGCCTGTTACAAGTGTCAGGCAAGACTGCCCAGCTCTTTTGGCAGTATTAGATTTTGTTGATAGTATGTGAGTATGTTCTATGTTTATCTGATAAAAAGTTTAAAAAGTGATTTTCTGTATGTCGGTACTACCGATGATTTAAGAAGAAGATTTGCAGAACATAGTAGTGGAAGAGAACTATCAACAAAATCTTACGCGCCTTTTAAGTTAATTTATTGCGAAGCCTATCGGAGTAAGTAAGAAAGATGCTTTGATTAGAGAGAAAAAATTAAAACATCATGGCAGCGTAATTGGTCATCTTAAAAGGCGCGTCAAACATAGTTTATTAGAATAGTGCCAAAAGAGCTGGGAGGAAGGAGGGGATGACGTCAAATCAGCGTGACCCTTTGATGCCCTGGGCGACACTCATGCTACAATGGCAGGTACAATGGGTAGCCAAGCCGTAAGGCGGAGCCAATCCCATCAAAACTTGCCCCAGTTCGGATTGGAGTCTGCAACTCGACTCCATGAAGCCGGAATCGCTAGTAATCGCGGATCAGCACGCCGCGGTGAATACGTTCTCGAGTCTTGTACTCAAAATTAAAGGCGCTGGGCAGTATTTTTTACGAGAAGGTTAAAATCCTTCTGCCGCGCAAGCGGCATAGCCGAAAGACAGGTCCTCTGGAGCGATCCGTGGACTGAAGGGTCTGATGTGGCAAAAGACAGCCTTGTTAAAACCGCTGTGGCCGACTCTTGCGGTGAGTCAAGAGGAAGGTTACTTTTAAAAAAGCGGAAAGGATGCCGGGAATCGCAAGTAATATGACCCCAGGAGATCTCATGGATAAAAATAGGTAACAAGAATCCGTGAGAAGTCAGCTGCGTCGTAGTACTGTGCGTCATACTATGATATACTGTGACGTATGGGAAGGACAAAACCGATAGTTTCTGCAGATTATGTCGTTGGTTTAACGGATGGCGAAGGATGTTTTTACGTTTATGTTTCGAATTCTCCTAGATATGTGGGAGGAGCTAGAGTAGGTCTTAACTTTTATATTAAAATGAATGAAAGAGATAAGAACCTGCTTGAGAAAGTGAGACGTTCTCTGAAATGCGGATGTGTCTATTTTCAGAGAGAGCAGCGTAAAAATCACACTCAATGTTATCGCTATACGGTCGGTTCTCACCGAGATGTTATAGAGAGAATCATTCCGTTTTTTAAAAGACATTCTCTACAGAGTGATTCTAAACGAAAAAGTTTTATGTTTTTTTGTGAGATTGCCGAATTAGTCGAAAGCGGCAAGCATCTTACAAAAGATGGCATAGAACAGATTCGCCTGTTAAAAAAGCGTATGAATCAAAAAACTGTTGGGCTCGCGTAGTGCGGGAAATCCGCTCACTACGCCCCGACGTCAAGTCGGGGAGCTGATATAGATTTATCTATCATCAGCTTGGGAACTCGAAATCGACCTATGATTATCGAAATCCGCCCGTCATACCAAGGGAGCCGGTAATGGGTGAAGTCCCGCCCTTTTGGTACGAAATTCGCGCCAAAAGGGGGGATCAGCCCAAGATCGGTGACACGGGTAAAGTCGTAACAAGGCACGTGTAGCGGAAGCTGTGCGTGAAACAATTAACTACGAAATTATTGATCGTTCGTCTTGTCGGAGACAAATTCGGCGAGATGTCAGGAGTTGGCCGAGGATCCTTAAGTTTCGGCCCATCTTGTCAAAGACAAGATCGCGGACAGTCTTGGACAAGACACAGACAGTATGGAATTTTTCCTAAACTGTCAGTGTTATGTCTGTACTGTCAGCGTTCTCGCCTTTGACGAGATGTATGGGACAACCAAAAAAGTCTTTAAATTAATTAACTGGCGACATACGACCTACAACTAACAACAAACAGTTCTAGTTTTTGCTGTTTTGTGCTATTGTTGTCGCTAGTCGTTTGTCGTAGGTTGTTAGTTTAAGTATATGGACGCTACCAACGCTAAAAAGATACTTTTGGTAGAAGATGACCCGTTTCTCTCATCTCTTTTGAAAAACAGATTCACCCGGGAGGGAATAGAGGTAATTTACGCTAAAGACGGCCAGGAAGCGATTACTCTTCTTCAGGGCAATAAACCTGATTTGATTTTGCTTGATTTAATCTTGCCCAAAAAATCTGGGTTTGAAGTAATGGAGGAAATTCGGCGTGATCCTCAAATCCAGGACGCGCCGGTGATTATTATCTCCAATTTGGGACAACCGGAGGATATCCAAAAAGGCCAGGAGCTGGGAGCGGTGGAGTATTTTATAAAAGCCAAAACCTCGATAGACGACCTGGTCGCCAATATTTTGGGGTTTTTATCGTCGGTAAAGTAAGACATTGGCAGGATTGTTCCATGAACAAACTTATCCACAGGTACCTTGGCAACAGACGTATTTTCGTCTATAATGAATTTGATAGAAATTAAAAGGTTTTTTGTTATCATAATTAGTAAGCAATAAAAATATGAGTAACGCAAGTAAAAAACTCGCAGACGATTCCAAGCGAGGATTCACCTTGGTCGAGTTGTTGGTTGTCATCGGTGTCCTGGCGATTCTAACGGCAGCGGTGGTGGTCGTCTTGAACCCGGCCGAACTTTTAGCCCAAGCCAGAGATACTCAAAGAATGTCCGATTTGGATGCTATCAGAGGAGCGGTATCTTTGTACTTGGTCGCTACCACTACTCCGGTGTTTGGAACCACTGTTTATTCTACCAGCGGAACCGATGGTTTTAATTGCGGTGCTGCCACAGCAAGAGATGTCTACACCATTGACGGAAATGGTTGGATAACTATTGATTTTTCTACGATGACCAACCCAAGCTCTCCCATTTCGGCTCTTCCCAGAGATCCAGTCAATAATGCT
>MGIN01000002.1:5907-6283 GCA_001793775.1 Candidatus Wolfebacteria bacterium GWA1_42_9 | reverse complement strand
GTCGGCGCACGCTTACCGCCAGCCCATAGCGTATCATGACATTTTTGAAACGCGCGCTTGAGGTCGTCTTGGTCAATCGGTTTCAAATCCCAATTAGCGTCGCCTTTCTTGTAGCGGAACTCCTCAATCTCGCCGTAGGAAATCGGAATGTCAGTAATCGTTGCCTTCTCCGGCTCTTTGTCATTCCACAACGCAGTTTCCATCGCGCGACGAGTATTGCCCGCAACGCAGTTAGCAAATGGAGCGTGGAGAACGCGCGCATTGGCTATGGCTTGTTTTGTTGCTTGTTCAAATTCAGCGTCAGAAATGCCATCTTTTTTACACTCCACTACGATATACGGCTTACGCTTGCCGTCATCTTCGTAAATAACAATGT
>MGIN01000002.1:4871-5879 GCA_001793775.1 Candidatus Wolfebacteria bacterium GWA1_42_9 | reverse complement strand
AGTTGTATTTTTCTATCAAGTCAAAATAATACTCGGCTCGGACTTTTTCCTCTGGGTCGTTGAGATTTTCCTTGTGGCCGGATGGAAGATACTCAATCTTCGCTCCGTTGTTATGGAGACGGAAATATCCTTTATGCTCTCCCTCCTTCAAGATTTTCTCAAAAGTGTTTGACATATTTATTACAAAGTTGATTCATAAGATTGCTTGATTAAATCAAAAACATCATCAATTTTGCTTCCTAACTTAACGGTAATTATACCTTTATATCCCCACCCGAAAGATGTTATGTCTTTTACTAATTTATTGGGGTCATTATATTTAGCATCCCGTAATAAAACACGAAATAGAGTTTTTCCAAACTCAAATCGGGTAAAACTTTTAGTTGTCCTATAAGTAATTCCTACTTTTTGGTCGGAGATTTCATCAACGCTTGGTAACGACTTTACTTTTTCTTGGAGCTTGTAGAAAATCTCTTTGATTTCGGGATTTGATTTATTTAGATGAAAGGTGGTGCTGTAAGTTTCTCCTGTCTGCGTTCTAACTCGCTCCCTTAATGCTTGCGTCTTATTAGGGCTATAAACAGTTTCCAGATATAGAATATCTTGCTTGTAGGGAGTGTATTTAATGAGTTCAACATAATCTACCTCTTGGACGGCGATTATGGTTCTATTATCAAATCCCTGCGAGACAAGGACAACTCTGGGACTGCTCCAATTAACTTTTATATCTCTGCCTAATTTATCCGCCACTAACAAGTCAAAGTGTTTTTTATTTTTCCGAAGCCAATTAAAATAAAATAATCCTTGAGTAAATATAGCGTCATTTTGCCCCCACTTATATTCAATAATGATGGGGGCGTTCGTTTCGTCAATCGCTAAAGTATCAATTCTACCATCCGTAGTTGGATACTCTTTTGCCAAAAAACGCATACCGAGCAAATCTTCAAGATTGTCTGCGAAAAAATCACGAAGAGCCGCCTCGTTGTTAAAGTAATTTAAGTTAAACGA
>MGIN01000002.1:4580-4851 GCA_001793775.1 Candidatus Wolfebacteria bacterium GWA1_42_9 | reverse complement strand
ACCGGGCAATATAACTTCTACCTAAGAGCTAAAGATGAATTCGGGTTGGTTTCAGAAACTACCACCACCTCCATCTCCGTGGAGATTGTCCAAATAATAGTAGAAGCGCCTGTTCAGTCCATGCCTAATAATCTTTCTTTCAAGACCAACGACCCGCAGAGTGCCGTCTCTACTGACAAAGCCGCCCAAAGTTTTATTATTCAAAATCCGGTCAGAATCAAATCGGCTCAAGTTACTCTCAATTCTGCCGAAGAAGGGCCGGCCATCAGAG
>MGIN01000002.1:4398-4567 GCA_001793775.1 Candidatus Wolfebacteria bacterium GWA1_42_9 | reverse complement strand
TCAGCCCGCCAACGAACAGGGACTACCTTCAGGGCAAGAATTAGCAGTTAAATTTATAGAACCTATCCCTCGCTGGGCGGGAAGTTTTACCACCCACAATGTCGTGCTGGATGATCCTTTGGATCTCAACCCGGGAACGTATTTTTTTGTTTTGGAATCAGACGGAGGT
>MGIN01000002.1:4192-4334 GCA_001793775.1 Candidatus Wolfebacteria bacterium GWA1_42_9 | reverse complement strand
TTTATACGCTGGCCCGCGGAGAGGGCGCCGCTTGGTACCAAAATGGCAGTTGGTATAGAGACCAGTATTTCTTCAGCGATATTTTCTTTACTCTGAAAGGAGTCATTATTTTCTCCAATCCTTTATAATCTCGGGAGGTTAA
>MGIN01000002.1:3145-4130 GCA_001793775.1 Candidatus Wolfebacteria bacterium GWA1_42_9 | reverse complement strand
ACATCTTCTTTGTTCTAAAAGGTACAATCCTCCAATAAAATCTCCAACAACTAAAAAGCTCTTCTGATCCATTTTCTTTTCCAGATATTTCGTATCAAAGCTTAAAAAAAATTATACCGTAATAAATGACCGATCGGTTAAAAATTACGGTATAAATTTTAATTACAATACAAAAACCACATATCTCCAGCTCATTTGTTTTCTATAACATTCTAAATGAGCAGAAAAAAAATAAAGAATTAATAAAAGAAAACAAATGAAGGGGGACGATCGCTCGTCCCCCTCAGGGTTCCATGATTTCGTGTGCAACTTCAGTCGATGAGCCGCCCCAAGGCGACCCATGCTGCCAGCCGCACTGCCTTGGAAATGACCAAGGCCGCGACCACTACGACCACTACCCAGAAAACCACTTCAGTCAGCATCGTTGTCCTCCTTCCGCGGCGGGGGGCACGGAATTCGCCTTTCCCCGACGACGAAACAGCAACACCACCTTCCTGCCTGCCCGATAGAGAAGGATGAGGACGATGAGAACTAATCCCACAGCGGAGAAGGGCAGGAAAGCCTCAGCCAGCAGGCAAATTATCTCATCCACGTCTACCTCCTCTTCTTAGGCAGGATGTTACGGTACCGGTACTTGATTCCGACCCTACCCTCCCTACAGTGGCGAGGGCAGGGACGATGAGAGAGCCAGTGGCCGAGACTCTCTTTTCCCAACTCTGAAACATACCCCCGCCCCCGACAAACAGGACACTGGCGGTTCCAGAGCCACGGGAGGAACACCACCAGCGCCAAAGCTATGACGATGGACCACTCAACCCAGTTCCAGTTCATCTTGGGGCCCCCTCTCCACATACCCCCGCTCCCTTACAGAAATTGCAGGGGCGGCTCAAGCCAGGTCTAAGTTGGCCGTTCTTCTTCCACGGCGGAGCTGGTTTCCATCCGGCTCCACCGCACTTGGGGCAGGCATCCAGGCCTGCTGACTTCT
>MGIN01000002.1:2872-3014 GCA_001793775.1 Candidatus Wolfebacteria bacterium GWA1_42_9 | reverse complement strand
GGCAGGGAGGACGACGGCGGTTGTTGTTGAGTCGACGGCGGCGAAGTGGTCTGGATACCAACACAGACGCCACCACCATTCCGAGAACAACGAGAATCTCTCGCATCTTCATGTCCTCCTCCTACTCGCCCAAGGCGAGATT
>MGIN01000002.1:0-2827 GCA_001793775.1 Candidatus Wolfebacteria bacterium GWA1_42_9 | reverse complement strand
GAGCCGGAGAGCTAGTAGGCAGTGCCGGCCAGTCCCATCCTTGGACAGAACTTTGCCAGCCACTATCCCACACGTCCCCGGCCCGATGGTGAAGTCGTGGCCGTCAAGAAAGATGGAATCTGATGCCTCCACCTCCCCGCGGACCTCAAACCTTCTGCCAAGTACCCCTCTTTTTCTTCCCACGTCCGTTCTCCTTTCGCTTTCAGGTTGCGGACAATCGAACTATCAAATCTACAACTATCAAACTTACGCTTTCTATATAATACCACAAATTCCTACAAAATCAATACTAGGCTGTCTTCCCCTCCATACAATCCATCTTTACTTTCAGCTTTATCCTTTCTACTTTATACTATTCTCTATGGTAGCCATCCTCTACAACATCCGCAGTTTGCACAACGTCGGCTCCATTTTCAGAACGGCCGATGCTGCCGGCGTGGAAAAAATTTATCTTTGCGGAATTACTCCCACCCCCAAAGACAAATACGGTTTTGACCGCCGGCAGTTAACCAAAGTTTCTCTGGGAGCGGAAAAATATGTCCCCTGGGAAAAAGTCGGAAGTTCGCCCGCTCCCCAAAAAACTCTGGAGCTGATAAGAAAATTAAAAAAAGATGGATACAAAATTTACGCCGTGGAGCAGTCAAAGAAATCAGTTCCGTACAATAAATTGAAAGTGAAAAGTAAAAAGTTAAAAGAAAAAATCGTTTTGGTTGTCGGAAACGAGATAAAAGGAGTGGCGTCTTCAATTCTGAAAATGACCGACAAAATTATTGAAATACCAATGTACGGAAAAAAAGAGTCGCTTAATGTGGCGGTGGCTTTCGGGATAGTGGCTTTTGGAATGTTGAAATAAATACACCGTAATTATCTTCCTATAGGTTAATTATTACGGTGTAAATTTTCATGAGAAGCACCCCCTAAAGAGCGCTTCAATAGTTTAGATTTACATTAAAATCAAAAATTTCAACAAGACCGGTTTGTTTTTTACAATTTAGAAAGAATTTCAAGGAAATTAGGGAATCGGATACTGAACCGCACCTTTTTCAAAAAAGGAGGCGATATTGGCGATGTCGGTATCCAAGATTCTCGTTTTGGCCTCGCGGGTATTAAAAGCGTTGTGAGGGGTGACCACCACATTAGGCATCTTAAACAAAATGTGATTTTCCAAAAGCGTTTTCATATTAACTCCTTTAGCATCATCATTAGCGCCTCTCATCCAATATCCCTGTTCATCCTTGAGCACCCCCTCTTCTTCCAAAACGTCCAGGCCGGCACCGCCGATAATTCCTTTTTTGAGCCCTAAAACCAAGGCCTCGGTTTCAATTACCGGCCCCCGGGCAGTGTTGATAATCAACGCTCCTTTTTTGACCTTATCCAGAGAGGATTTGTTAAATATATGATGGGTCTCGGGAGCATAAAAGACATGGAAGGTGATAATGTCCGATTGTTTGAGTAAATCATCATAGGAGACATATTCAAATCCAAGCTCTTGGGCAATTTCCGGCTTGGGATTTCTATCGTAAGCAATCACCCGCATATCAAAGCCCTTGGCCATCTTAATCACGTGGCGACCAATTCGTCCGGCGCCGACCACTCCCAAGGTTTTTTCCTTCAAATCAAAACCCTCCAGTCCTTCAAAGGAAAATCCCTCTCCTTCTTTAATCCGGTCTATTCCTAAATAAAGCTTCCGGGTTAAAGTCAAAATCAGGCCCATGGCAAATTCGGCGACTGTGTTTTCACCGTAGTTAGGAACATAACCTAAGGCGATATTTTTTGACCGGGCATAAACCACATCAACATGGTCAAAACCGGTGGAGCGAGCGGTAATAAGTTTTAAATTTGAAAACTTATCAATAATTTCTTTACTGACCTGTGGCCCGACAAAAACAGAAAGAGCGTCATAGCGGCCGTAATCGGAAACAGAAGCTTTGTCCACTCCCTCTCCAAAAACATCAACCGAGAGTCTGGCTGTTTCCAATTTTTTCTTGAGATAATCGGCCTCCCAGCCGCTGATTTGAAACAAAGCGATTGTTTTCATGCTTTTATTATATCACCTGCAGAGTATAAGAAAAACCCGGGTGGCCGGGTTTCTAAAATAAGAGACAAAGAATAAATTTATTCTCCCTTCACCTCCGTTCCAAAATCTCCTTTGGAAGTAGTCATTGTTATTTTTTCCCTGGTCCCGTCTTCTTTGACAATTTCCACTTCAATATCACCTCCATCCAGAGGAATTTTCTTTTCCGAAAGAATTGCCAAAAATTCGGGATCTTCAGGAGAAAGAGTAGCTAACTTTTCGTATTCTTCCTTAGTCAGAGAGACTGTTTTTTTTCCTTCCGGTGATGGAAATTGTTCAAATGGGCTCATAAAAAATTACTTTCCTCCTTTAGGCTTAATAATTTCGTCAATAATGCCGTACTCCCTGGCTTCGGCGGAACTCAGATAAAAATCGCGGTCGGTGTCTTTTTCTATTTTATTGACCGATTGGCTGGTGTGTTTGGCCAGAATCTGATTGATTTTCTCTTTTATCTTCAGGATTTGTTTGGCGGTAATTTCTATTTCCGTTGCCTGACCCTCAGCCCCCCCCATTACCTGGTGAAGCAAAATCTCCGAGTTAGGCAAGGCAAATCTCTTTCCTTTTTTTCCGGCCGCCAAAATCACCGCTCCCATGGAAGCGGCCATCCCCACGCAGATGGTGGAAACGTCGGGTTTGACATGCTGCATCGTGTCATAAATCGCCAGACCGGCCGTGACTACTCCTCCCGGGCTGTTGATATATATCAGAATATCTTTTTTGGGGTCTTCGTGGTTTAAAAGCAGAAGCTGGGCA
>MGIN01000001.1:12004-21680 GCA_001793775.1 Candidatus Wolfebacteria bacterium GWA1_42_9 | reverse complement strand
GTCATCAATCAGTTTTTTTATTTCCTCCAAGGAAATAAGACTGTCCGGAGCAACTTCTTTTTTTTCCAGTTCAATCTCCAGGCGAAACAATTCTTTTTCCAGAGAAGATTTCTCCGAAAGCAGTCCCTTTTTGATTTTCTGGATTTTATCGATTTCTTTAGCTGCAGAAGCAGTTGCCTCGACCGCTTCCAGATTATTCTCGGCTTTTTCCGTCTCTTTTTGAATCTCCCGAATTTGATTTTCAATTTCTCCCAAGGGTTGGCGAGCTTTCTTTCCGGTCTCTAAAAGGTTTTTGATTTTGAAGGCGAAAAAGTTTTCTTCCAAAGATTCCAGCTCCTGTTCAATTTCAAACCTTTTAGCCCAGCGAACTGTCTGTTTTTTTAAAGTCCGCAGGCGAGGTGCTACTTCTCCGACCATAGCTGCCACTTTTTCCAAATTAATCTTGGTATTTTTCAACTTCCTTTCGGCCTCGTTTTTTTTCAGATGATATTCCTTAAGACCCAATATTTCCTGAACCATCATCATTCTTTCCCAAGGAGACGCTTTAACAAAAATATCTCCTTCTCCCTGGCCAATGACTGAAAGCCCCCTGGTCCCCAGTCTAATTTTGGAAAAGAAATCAATAATGTCCTTTAAGCGAACCTCGGAGTCATTGATAAAATATTGAGAAACTCCTCCCCGATTTATGCTTCGGGAAATAATCACTTCCTTAAAATCAACAGGCAGAGTCCCTGTAGAATTATCAAAAACCAGGTTAACTTTAGCCAAGGACTGTCTGGGTTTCTTGGGAGTTCCGGCAAAAATTAAATCTTCAATCTTTTCTCCTCGGAGAGCCTTGGCTTCTCTCTCTCCAATCAGCCAGCGAATAGCATCAATAATGTTGGATTTGCCCGATCCATTAGGACCGACAATACAAACGATGCCGGCGTCGGAGAAGTTAAAAACCGTTTTGCCGGCAAAAGACTTAAATCCGTTAATTTCCAGTCTTTTCAAAAACATACAAAAGTCCTTTTTTAGCCGCTTCTATCTCCGCCTCCTGTTTGGAAAATCCCTCCCCTTCGGAAATTTTTTCTTCCCCCAGAAAAAGGCCGACTCGGAATGTTTTCTGGTGATCGGGGCCGATTTCTTCAAGAACCTGGTAGACAGGAGTGGTCTTGTATTTTTCTTGAGCCAGTTCTTGAAAAAAACTCTTGGCATCCTTGTAGAGGCCATTTTCAACGACTTCAGAAACCTTAGAGAAAACGAATTTTTTGATAAATTGCGATGCTTCTGAATACCCCTGGTCAAGATAAATAGCTCCCAGAAGCGCTTCAAAAGCATTGGCTAAAATGACATTTCTGGCTCGGCCGGTATCTTTGGCCTCCCCTTTGGACATCCAGATATAATCCTCCATACTCAAGGACTTGGCGATTGAGGAGAGAAAAAGATAGTTCACCAAAGCCGCCCGAACGCTGGTCAGTTTTCCTTCATCATCTTGAGGGTAGGCCGAAAAAAGATTTTCGGTGACGATTAATTCCAAAACCGCATCCCCCAAAAACTCCAATCTTTCGTTATGAGGCAGAGGCCAGGAAGGATTTTCATTTAGATAGGAACGGTGAGTGAGAGCTTCTTTTAAAAGGTCCTCGTTCTTAAAATGAACGCCTATTTTCTCCTGAAGATCCGCTAGGTTCATAGAATTTGGCAAAAAGTAAAAAGTGTAAAGTTGAAAGCGAAATTTCTTTCGAATTTATATCTTTTACCTTTTAATGTTTACTTTTTAGCTTTAGACTTTTTACTTTTAATTTTCCTTGGATACTTCTTCCAAATTTTTAAATACCGTTCCCAGAACTCCATTAACAAATTTTCCGGAATTGATTCCTCCATAGTTTTTGGCCAACTCAATCGCTTCGTTGATAGCCACCTTGTAAGGAACCTCCTCTTTGTCCACAAAAATCAATTCGTAGACGCCAATCCTTAAAACGTTTCTGTCAATCAAAGATATTTGCTCAAAAGGCCATTCCACCGCCGATTTGGAAATAATCCCGTCAACTTCCGGAAGGTGTTTTACAATTCCGTCAACCATTTTCCAGATAAACTCCGGCTCGTTAATACCGGGGCCAAATTCATCCATATTTCTCTGAACCATGGCAACCAAATCCCTCTTCCTGCCGGAAAAATCCCACTCATAAAGAGATTGAAGAACGATAGAGCGTGCTAGGTGCCGGGTAGCCATGAGAATTAGTAGAAAGTATAAAGTTGAAAGTAAAAAGCTACTTAATCTTCTTTCCTTTATAGTGGCCGCAGTTGGGACAAGCCCGATGAGAGACTACCGGGTGTTTGCACTCCGGACAGACGGCCAAATTAGCCAGTTTTAGAGCATGATGGGACCTTCTTCTCCCAGTTTTAGAACGAGTATGATGTTTTGTGGGAACGCCACCCATATCAGCAATTTATAGGATAAATTGTAATTCCCAAATTCCAATATCCAATTTCCAATGAAAACCAAAATTCTCAATTTAAAAATTAGACATTTAAAATTTTATTGGATATTAGAAATTGAAAATTAGATATTTTTTATCTTATGGTATTTACGGATGAAAGTCAAACGGTGAATCGGCGAAGGGCCATGTTTTTTTATGGCTAGAATATGTTTTTTCGTTCCATAGCCCTTATGGTCCGAAAGGCCATACTGAGGATATCGTTTATGTAACCTTCTCATCTCTCTGTCCCTTAGGACTTTGGCCACAATTGAAGCTAAAGCCACCGCCGGGACTCTTTCGTCGGCTTTGGGAAAACTGATAAAAGAGAATTTGTTTATCTTGAAGTTAAGATTGATTCCGCCGTCAGCGACAAGGGTTGCTTTTATTTTCTTATTCTTTTTTATCAATTTTTCAACCGACTTGCGGGCAGCCAGATTGCAGGCCTGAGAAACGTTTATTTTATCTATTTTCCGGGAAGAGACAAAAGAGGCGGCGTGGGCTATTTTTTGTTTTTTTATCCAGCGGAACCAAATTTCTCTCTGGATGGAAGAAAGTTTTTTAGAATCTCTCAAAGGAATGTATTTCTTTCCTTCTTTTATGCCGTTTTTGACAAGGTGATGCTCTTTGGCCGACAACAAAACCGCCGCCACCGAAATCCTGCCCGCCAAAGGTCCCCGCCCAGCTTCATCTATCCCTATCACATAATGATGTTTACTGGGCGAGGCTCGCCCAGCCTTATCGAGGCCGACAATATATTTTGGTTTTAGCTTATTTTTAGCCATAAAAGTTATCCACAGAGAACTTTACATATTTAGACAAAGAGATATAATAGGGGTGCAGTCGCAAGATTGCCCTGCTCGCGGATGCGAGTACGAGATTTAAATCTCGCCTCACTGGCGAGGTTTTTGTTTTATAAAAGTTATGCTTTTCTTGATTTGTTGGGAATTTATATTTAGGGAAGCTCTTCTCTTCAAATCTCGAGAAACATACCCAGCACTGAACAAAATAAATTTCTTCTTTCTCTCTCTGACAAAATGCGCCAAGGAAGCAAAATCGGAATCGCTAGAGAACAACGCGAAGGTGTCATATTCATTTATAAGGCGAACAGCATCAAGACAAATCTCAACATCAAAATTACATTTAGGGATTATGATGTGTTTCCCCCTTACATCCTCTTTTATGACCCTGGTCGTGTTAATCTCCTCGTTCATATCAAAATAGTGTTTTATGTACTGAATAGGTTTAGTAACAACTTTATCAAAAAACCTCCTAGCTTTGTATGTGATAACATTTGCTTTCTCGTTGTGCAAACCTACCCCAAAATAAAAACGCCTATGAGTAGAAAATAGACCAACAAAATTAGCAAGTTTTTCAATATCAATAACTAACTTTGATCCCTCATCTAATATATTTTCCTCTCCATCTCTTTCATCATATTCATACCAGTAATTTACGTTGCCGAAGTCAACAAAAGCACAAATCTTCCCAAATTTATCTTGATCTATACCCAACGACTGAAGTTTCAGTTCATTTAAATCCACATGAAAATTATACGCTCTCCAACTGCGTTTTTCCATTTTGATTTTTATCTACCGACCCCTATAATAATGGCAGGGCCTGTGCTTCACTTTCCACTTTCAACTTTAGACTTTTAACTTATCCATGAATTTCGTTCACCTCCACACACATTCCCACTATTCCCTGCTAGACGGACTGGCTAAAATTGATGACCTAATCTCTCAAGCTAAAAGATTGGGAATGACCGCTTTGGCCCTAACCGATCACGGTAATCTCTATGGCGCCGTTGAGTTCTATAAAAAGGCCAAAAAAGAAGGAATCAAACCGATCCTGGGAGTGGAGGCTTATCTGGCGCCCAAGAGTCGCTTGGAAAAAAATCCGGACGAAAAATATTATCACCTGACCCTGCTGGCCAAAAACAACCAGGGATGGAAAAATTTAATTCAATTGGTTACCAAAGCCAACCTGGAAGGTTTCTACTATAAACCAAGAATAGATAAAGAGCTCTTAAGACAACACTCGCAAGGACTAATTGCTTTCTCCGGATGTCCCTCAGGAGAAATCCCCCGCTTCTTGGCTAAAGGGAAAAAAGAAGAAGCCCGGGAAGCTCTTAATTTTTACAAAGAAGTTTTTGGAGAAAATTTTTACATAGAGATTTGGCACCAACCCAAGATTAAAGAAATGGAAGAGGTAATTCCTTTGTTGGTTGAGTTGGCTCAAAAAGAAAATGTTCCTCTGGTTGCTACCCAGGATATTCATTACATCAGAAAAGACGATTCCTTTTTCCACGACATTCTTCTGGCGGTTCAGACCGGAAATAGAATTACCGACGACGACCGGCTAACACTCAAGGCCGGAGAATTTTTTATGAGGTCTCCGGAGGAGATGGCCCAAGGATTTTCTCCCTGGCCTCAAGCTCTGGAAAACACCGTCAAAATCGCCGAAAGTTGTAACGTTGAAATCCCCCTAGGAAAAACTATTCTCCCTCACTTTCCCATTCCTGAGGGAGAAACTAGTTTTTCTTTCCTCAAAAAACTAATCGATCAGAGAATCAAAGAGCGCTATCAGGAAATTGCTCCCGAGATCAAAGATCGGCTGGAATATGAACTGGGAGTTATTGAAAAGACCGGTTTTGCCGATTACTTTCTGATTGTCCAGGATTTTGTTAACTGGGCTAAAGAAAGAAAAATTGTTGTTGGTCCGGGAAGAGGCAGTGCCGCCGGCAGCTTGGTTTCTTATATCTTAAAAATTACCGAAGTCGATCCGATAAAATACAATCTTCTCTTTGAAAGGTTCCTAAATCCCGACCGAGTTCAGATGCCCGATATTGACCTGGACTTCACCGACATTAGAAGAGATGAGGTGATGGGTTACTTAAGACAAAAATACGGAGAAGATCACGTAGCCCACATTATTACTTTTGGTACGATGGCCTCCCGAGCCTCCGTCCGGGATGCAGGGAGGGCTCTCGGATTTTCTTACGGATTCTGCGACCAGATTGCTAAACTGATTCCTTTTAACCTCAAACTTGATGACGCCCTTAATCAAATAGAAGATTTCAAAAAGATGTATCAGGAAAATACCGATGCCAGAAAATTGGTAGATGCCGCCCGTCACTTGGAAGGAGTGGCTCGTCACGCCTCAGTTCACGCCTGCGGAATCGTCATTTCCAAAGAACCGCTGACCGAATATCTGCCTCTGCAATTTGCCCCCCAAGATACCAATACGATTATTACTCAATTTGAAATGTACACCATAGAAGATTTGGGGCTTTTGAAAATAGACCTTTTGGGATTAAAAAATCTAACCATCATTGAAGACACGATTAGAACCGTCAAAGATATCCAGAATATCACCCTGGATATTTCCAAAATCCCGCTGGATGATCCAAAAACCTTTAAAACTCTTCAAGCGGCTGATACCACCGGCGTTTTTCAGCTGGAGTCCAGCGGCGTGAGAAGGTATCTTAAGGAGTTGGTGCCTACCGAACTGGAGGATATTGTGGCAATGGTATCTCTCTACCGCCCGGGACCAATGGAACTAATCCCTCACTACATCACCCGTAAACAGGGAAAAGAAAAAGTGGTTTATCTTCATTCGAAACTGGAGCCGATCTTGTCCAGAACTTATGGCATCGGCATCTATCAGGAACAGATGATGCAGATTGCCCGAGACCTAGCCGGGTTCACTCTTTCAGAAGCGGATATTTTAAGAAAAGCCATCGGCAAAAAAATCAAAGAGCTTCTAGACCAACAAAAGGAAAAATTAACCAGCGGCATGATAGAAAACGGCATTGATAAAGAAACGGCCGAAAAAATTTGGGAACTTTTTCCTCCCTTTGCTCGCTATGGATTCAATCGAAGTCACGCTGTTTGCTACGCCCTGATCGCTTATCAGACAGCTTATTTAAAAACTCATTTCCCGGTTGAATTTATGACAGCTATTTTCAACGCCGACATCGGGGATGTAGAGAGAGCCGCTTTTCTTGTCTCCGAAGCCAAGAAGATGAAAGTTAAAGTCCTTCCCCCCGATATCAACCAGAGCTATTCTGTTTTTGTTCCCGAAGGAAACAATATTCGTTTCGGACTTTCGGCCATTAAGAATGTTGGTTCCAATATCGTTGACGCTATTATTGAAAAAAGGCAAAAAGGAGGACCATTTGAAAGATTTGAGGATTTTCTCTCGCGCGTCACTCACAAAGACCTGAACAAAAAATCGCTGGAGAGTTTAATTAAGGCCGGTGTTTTCGATTCATTGAATATTGAGAGAAGCTCTCTTTTGGCTAACTTGGATAAAATCCTTTCTTTTGCTCTGGGAATCAGAAAAAACAGCAACGGTTCTCAAAGCAATCTCTTCGGCAGCCATCTCAATCCCGCCAAACTAGTTTTGGAAAAAGTTCCGCCCCCCACCAAAGAAGAAAAACTTTTTTGGGAGAAAGAACTATTGGGATTTTACATCTCCGACCACCCTCTCAAAAAATACGAAAAAATGTTTGAAGAGAAGAAAGTTCACCCGATAGGGAAGGTTATTGAATACATCGGTTCCGGAAAAGGAACGGGGTCGGTGCGTACCGGAGGCATCATTGCCACCGTCAAAAAAATTATTTCCAAAAACCAGAAACCAATTGTGTTTGCCAAAATAGAGGATTTAAGCGATACTTTAGAGGTAGTGGTTTTTTCTGATGTCTTGGAAAAGAACCCGTCTATTTGGGAAGAAAAAAATATAGTGGTTGTTCAGGGGAAACCATCGCTTCGGGATAATGAACCAAAAATAATCGTTGATCAGGTGATAAAGCTGAATTAGTTAAAAGTACAATGGATAAAAAAAACTATAAGGAAGAAAAATTGCACAAAGTTCGTCATTCGTTGTCGCATTTATTAGCGGCAGCAGTTTTAGAAAAATGGCCCAAGGCCAAACTGGCTATCGGACCGGTGATTGATAACGGTTTTTACTATGACTTCGACTTCTCAAACAACACGGAACTACGCGGACACAACATAGACCAACACGGACAAGTTTCAATCTCTGAAAAAGACCTAGCGGAGTTAGAGAAAAGAATGAAGGAATTAGTTAGACAAAACTTGGATTTTACCAAAAAGAAAATAACCTTTGCTCAGGCCAAAAAACTTTTTGCCAAGGCTCCTTATAAAATAGAGCTTATTAAAGAGCTTCATCAGAAAAAATCCCCTTTGAGTATTTATGAAACTTCCCATCGGAGTAAATCCCTGCCTGCCGGCAGGCAGGAGCCAAATCAGCGTAAATCAGGATTGGTCTTCTCAGACCTGTGTTCCGGACCTCACGTTGATAACACCAAAGAAATAAATCCCGAAGGATTTAAACTGACTCATCTGGCTGGAGCTTACTGGAGAGGAGACGAAAAAAACAAAATGCTCACCCGTATTTATGGAGTGGCCTTTGAAGATAAGAAAGAGCTCGAGAAGTATTTAAAAATGATGGAGGAAGCCGAAAAGAGAGACCACAGAAAACTGGGGAAAGATTTGGATTTATTTGTCTTCTCGGATGTAGTCGGTAAAGGGCTTCCTCTCCTTACTCCCAAGGGTTCTGTTATAAGGAAAGAATTGGAAAAATTTGTTTTAGAAGAAGAAACTAAAAGAGGTTACCAACATGTAATTACTCCCCCGCTGGCTAAGGTTGATCTGTATAAATTGTCGGGACACTATCCGTATTACAAAGAAACTATGTATCCGGTTATGAAAATAGAGGGAGAAGAGTTGATTTTAAGGCCAATGACCTGTCCTCACCACTTTATGTTATATAAATCCAGGCCTCACAGCTATAAAGAACTGCCAATGAGGATAGCTGAACTTTCTTCTCAATTTAGGTACGAAAAAAGCGGAGAGTTGTCGGGTTTAACCAGAGTAAGAACGTTTTGTTTGGCCGACGCGCATATTATTTGTGCCAAGGACCAAGCTGAAAAAGAAATCAAGGATGTCTTAGAGCTTATTGATTACATAAATAAGATTTTTGGGTTTAAAAAGGGCGTCGACTACCGCTATCGTCTATCCTTGGGAGACCGAAAGGATGCGAAAAAGTACTACAAAGACGACAAAGCTTGGGATAAAGCAGAAGAGATACTAAGAAGAGTATTAAAGAACATCAAAGCTCCCTTTTTTGAAGCCGAAAACGAGGCCGCTTTCTACGGACCCAAAATAGATATTCAAATGAAGAGAGTCAACGGACAGGAAGAAACTGCTTTCACTGTCCAGTACGATTTTGTTATGCCCAAAAGGTTTAATCTAACCTACATAGACAAAGACGGAAAAGAAAAAGAAGCGGTAGTTATTCACCGCTCATCCATAGGCGCCTTTGAAAGAACAATGGCACTTTTAATCGAGCACTACGCTGGCGCTTTCCCCACCTGGCTGGCTCCCGTTCAGGTAAAAATAATTCCCGTTTCCGAGAAACACCTGAAATATGCCCGGAAAATTGAAAGAGAAATGAGAGAAAAAGAAATCAGGGTGGAACTGGCTGACGCCAATGAAACTTTGGGCAAAAGAATCAGAGAAGGAGAAATTCAGAAAATCCCTTATCTTTTAGTGGTCGGCGACAGGGAAGAGTCCGCCAAATCAGTTAACGTTCGCCGCTACGGCAAAGGAGAGCAGGGAACGATGAATATTGATGAAATTATCAAGAAAATCACAAAAGAAATTTCCGAACGCTCTTCCTAAAATTATCGTAGTCCTCGGACCAACTTCTTCGGGAAAATCGGATTTGGCGGTAGACATCGCCAAATTTGTCGTTAAAAACAAAAGAAAATTCGGCACTTCTGGAGCAGAAATAATTTCGGCTGATTCCCGCCAAGTGTATAAGGGATTTGATTTGGTATCTGGAAAGGTGCCAATTTTGTATAAGCAAGCGAAGCGCTTATCTACAAAATTGAGCATCCCGCCTCTTTCTAGAAAGGGCGGGATTGAAATGTACTACAGAAATATAAAACACTATCTTTTAGATGTGGCTTCTCCCAAAAAAACATTTTCTGTTGCCCGGTATCAAAAATTGGGAAGAGAAGTTATCTACCAACTGTTAAAGGAAAATAAAACTCCCATAATCTGTGGAGGGACAGGACTTTATATTGACTCGTTGATTTATGACGTTAATTTTCCTACCGTCAAACCCAATCCCAAACTGAGAAAGCAACTTGAGAGAATGGAGGCAGGAAAGCTTTTTGAACGCTTGTC
>MGIN01000001.1:9243-11994 GCA_001793775.1 Candidatus Wolfebacteria bacterium GWA1_42_9 | reverse complement strand
CCGGAGCGGGCCGCAAGCATAGACCGATTCAACAAACGACGTCTGATACGAGCTCTCGAGATAGTCACTGCGACCGGAAAACCGGTTCCCCGATTGGACAAAATTTCCCGATACGACACGTTTTCAATTGGCATCAATCTGCCGCGCCAAGAATTGAAGGAAAGAATATACAAAAGAATCTTGGAGCGCCTGCGCCGGGGAATGATAAAAGAGATTTGGAATCTTAATAAAAAAGGGATTTCGTGGAAACGGCTTGAGGATTTCGGGTTGGAATTCAAATGGCTCTCCTTTTTCCTTCAAAAAAAGATTTCAAAGCAGGAAATGATTGATGGTCTTTACAGGGAAACTTGCGCCTACGCCAAGCGCCAGATGACCTGGTTTGGAAAAAACAAGGAAATCAAATGGATAAAGAATAAACAAAAAGCCCTCAAACTGGTTGAGGACTTTTTAGCCGTTGCTAATTAGGTTTTCTGGTCGATCGGAGCTCCAAACGCTGCCTGAACTGCGTCCAGTATCCTTTTTTCCTCATGTTATCCAGCCATCCCTGCAAATTTTCCTCGCTCATTTGAGTTGGCTCTCCCCTAAGCTTTTTGCCTATTGCATCTTCAACTCTGGCTTCAATCACCTCCATTATTTTATGTAAATCTTCAGGTTTAGCGGGTTCATAGGCGTGGCCTGCAAGCCAATTGTTAAAGTCACCTTCCACGCCTTTTAGGGAATCAGCTGGATCCCCTTCGTCTTTCACGCTCAATCTTATTCTGTCTCCTGGATAAGAAAACACAAATAGATTTGCAATCTTGTCTACGACCACCGAGATTTTTGGTTCTTCGGCAAATTTTCCGATTTTATCCTCAATTGATAGTTCCTGCTCTCCCTTTTCTCGGAAAGTGACGTGTCCGAGTTTTGCCACTCTCTCCTTGCCGCCTTCCTCTATTTCTTCGCGAACAATCTCCAATCCTTCATCCGGAAGCGGGTCTGAAGATGGTGGCTGAGGAATTTTTTTCTCTTCTGGCATCATAGTAATTATTATCTAATAAATAAAATAATCCGGTTACATTCTCTTTGATTGTGTTTCCGGGGGCGGCACATGGTGGCGAGACATAGCGCTCTTCAGCAAATATTCACAAGCGGTTCTCATTCTTTTGACTCTTTCATTCACTTCCTGACCGGAACCGGATTTTTTGAGTGATTCTATCTCTTTCTCCACTTCTCCGCTTATTCGTTTACGAAGCTCATCCCAATCGAGCATTGTGACAGACTTTAAAGCTTCAGTAAGCTCACCGGCCGCCTGTTTCATCTTAAGTTCGTTAATTACACTCGTCTCACGCGCCACTATCTTCATCTTTTGTATCACATCGTTAACAATGGCTTCCATTTTCCTCTCCATCTCCAACGGACGGCGCTCGTCAATTTCTCGAGCAAAATTTTGGGGCATAGGTATTTTTTCCATGTTTACTTTCATTTATTCTATCATTTTTTGAAGCAATTGTCGCACCACGACCGGATTGGCCCGACCTTTAGTTTCTTTCATTACCTGACCGATGATAAATTGCAGGGCATTCTCCTTTCCATTTTTGTAATCGTACCATATCTTTTGGTTATTGTCAATGACGGAGGTGATTATCTGTTCAATTTCTCTATCGTCGGAAATCTGGCTTAAACCCTCGCTTTCAACAACCTCAGTAGGAGAAGAACCACTATCAAAAGCTTGAGCCAGAACTTTTTTGGCTACAGCACTGGATATAGCACCCCCGATTAAATAGACGGATTCAGCCAGATGAATTGGTTTTAGTTTTGATTCCCAAAGCGGGATATCTCTGTCCGTTTCCAATCCCCTGACATCTGAAACTAAATAATTATAAATTAAATCGATATCTACCTTATCGCTCATTCCTCTCAATTCAGAGACGGCTTCTTCAAAAAAATCAGCCAGATACCGGTTTTCTATTAGAACCCTGCTTTTCTCTTCCGAGAAATTAAATTCTCTTTCAAAACGCTCTCTCTTCTGATTGGGCAACTCTTCTATTTTTGATTTGATTTCTTCAATAAGCCCGTCATCAATTTGAAAAGGAGACAGGTCCGGTTCGGGAAAATAACGATAGTCATGAGCCTCTTCCTTGCTCCTCTGGGAAAAAGTTTCTTCTTCTGTTTCATCCCACCCCCTGGTTTCCTGAATAATTTTTTCCCCTTTTTCCAAAACCGAAATTTGTCTTGCCGTTTCAAATTTAATGGCTCTCAGAACTGAACGAAAAGAGTTTAAGTTTTTAATCTCCACTTTGGTGCCAAGTTTTTCTCCCTCGCCGGCAACGGAAATATTAGCTTCCAGGCGAAGATTGCCCCTTTCCATATCGGCATTGGAAACCCCAAGATAGCGAAGGATCAGCTGAAGTTCCTGCGCAAACTCAACCGCCTCTTCAGCCGAAGAGAAATCCGGTTCAGTCACCAATTCCATTAAGGGAACACCGCCCCGATTGAAATCAACCAAGCTATGCTTGCCGTCAGCCGAATGAAAGAGCTTGGCGGCATCTTCCTCCAGATGAATCCGGCGGATGCCGATTCTTTTTTTGGAAGAGGGTAGGTTTAAAAATCCGTTCAGACAAAATGGCTGGTCATACTGGCTGATTTGGTAGGCCTTGGGAAGGTCGGGATAAAAGTAATTTTTTCTATCAAACTTGGAAAAGTGACTGATTTGGCAGTTTAGAGCCAAGCCAGTTTTTATCACCCATTCAACTGCCTGTTGGTTAGCCTTGG
>MGIN01000001.1:0-9232 GCA_001793775.1 Candidatus Wolfebacteria bacterium GWA1_42_9 | reverse complement strand
GGATGACCCAAGCAGATAGGACAGACGTTGACGTTCGGCTCAATCTCCAACGGATCATTTGGACAATCGCAAAACATCTTGGTCCGGGTGGCCAGTTCCGCGTGAATTTCAAGGCCAATGGTGGGCTTATACATTGGTGAAGTAGGAGGTTAAAAGCATAAAACCTAGAATAAATTATAGAATAAATAACTCTTACCGTCTAACAAAATTTTCATAAACATAGTTCCAGATCATTTTGTGAATCTGAAGAATCGGAAGCAGTTTTCCTTTAGGAGCACATTCAATTAAGTGAAAATCTCTTGGAAACATTTTAGCCATGTCCAGATATGATTTTTCTGCTTGCCTGAGATGTTTTAAATCCTGATCGTGAATGTCTTTTTTAATCCCACCCTCATATTCTCTTGGTCCCTTTTTTCTGACTAATTCAATGGACACTCTGGGAGGAACGTGGAGAATTATTGTTTTTGAAGGGATAGGAATTTCAAGAATTTTGTACTCAATCTGATAAAGCCATTTAAAATATTCCAATCTCCTCTTTTTGTTAACAATCTTTCCGCCTTGGTGACCCATATTGGAAGCCACGTAACGGTTAGAAATGATAAACCTGCCTTCAGACAACCATCTTTTTATCTCTGGCGATATGTCAAATCTATCCATGGCGTAAAAGATAGACGCCTTATAGGGACCAACATCCTTCCAACCACCATAAGCTCCATTAAGATATTGCTTAACAAAAAAAGACGATTCTTTTGAATATTGGGGAAAATCGAAAGTTTTGGCGAGTATGCCCTCTCTTTTTAAACGCTTGACTAACAATTTAAACTGTTCAGTTTTTCCCGAACCGTCAGTACCTTCAAGAACTATAAATTTTCCTCCCTTTCTCATATATTCCCATTATAACAAAAACGACTCGCTTCAAGCGAGTCGTTTTCCTTAGATTAAGTAGCGCTTTCATCACTAGCTTCACAATCACAGTAAATATGACCACCGAACAAGGCACATGCTTTCTGATGTAAATCAGGCGGCCCATAAGGCCATTCTTCCGGTGGAACAGAACCTTCATTATAATTCTTTCTATCTATCGGACCAGTCCAACGACCAATTAATTCAGTTCTAATTTTTGTCTTTTCCGGCTCTTGTTCTTTAAACATTTTAATTTTCAATTTCTATCCCCATCGATCTGGCAGTGCCTTCAATTATTTTCTCGGCCGCTTTCTGGTCTCGGGCATTGAGGTCAACCATTTTTTTCTCGGCTATTTTTTCAATATCTTTCCTGGTCACTTTGCCAACTTTGTCCCTTAGGGGATTACCCGAACCCTTTTCAATACCAGCCGCTTTTTTGAGCAAGTCGGAAGCAGGCGGGGTTTTTAACTGAAACTCAAAGCTCCGGTCTTCATAGATGGTAATCACCGCCGGAACGACGCTGCCAGTCATTTCTTTGGTGGCATCGTTAAATTGCTGGCAAAATTGGCCCAGATTAATGCCGTGGGGTCCAAGAACGGTGCCTACCGGAGGCGCCGGAGTGGCTGCTCCCGCCGGAAGTTGGATTTTGATTGTGGTTTTGATTGGCTTCATATGTTTAATAAATTAAACAGTAGCGACTCGAATATACCAATTTACTAATGATACTAATAGTTCAATTCTTTATTTGTATAATTGGTACCATTCGCATATTGGCATCGATACTATACTAAATTTTCTGTATCTGTAATGAATCTACTTCGATTACCGTTTCTCTTCCGAAAACCGGAACCGACATCTTTACCCGGCCGTGCTCCTCATCTACCTCAGAAATCTTGCCTTCATAATCTTTGAAAGGGCCGTCGATAATCTTAACTAAGTCCCCGACCGCATATTCAACTTTAAACTTCATCTCCCTGTCTTCTTTCATCCGGGACATGAGATAGTCGATTTCTTCCTGAGACAAAGGTGTCGGCTTGGTAGAATCGGGACCGACAAAGCCCATTACCCGAGGAGTATTCCTGACCACATACCAGGAATCTTCGGTTAGATTCATTTCCACCAGGACATATCCCGGATAGATTTTTTCCTCCGCTATCTTCCTCTTGCCTCCCTTGATTTTAATCTTCTTCTCTTTGGGAACAATGATATTAAAAATCTTGTCGTTCATTGAAAGCGACTCGACTCTTTGGGCAAGATAGCGGGCAACAGCGTCTTCATATCCCGAATAAGTGTGGATGGCGTACCATCTCTTCTGAGCCCTCTCCTTGTCTCCCACTTGTAAATCTCTTTTTTTCTCCTCTGCCATTTTGGTTACTTAAAAAACAAATTGTTAAAAGCGCAGGCCAATATCAAAAAACTTATGAATTCTTATCCATTCCCGCTGGAGTTAAAGAACAAGCGATTCCAGCCCGTAAGAAAACAGAATATCAAGAACCCCCAAAAACACCGCCACCGCCAAAGAAAAGCCGATGACAATTATGGTTAACTTAGCTGTCTCGTTTTTAGTCGGCCAATTGACTTTTTTTATCTCGTAGTAAGATTCTACGAGGTATGATTTGATTTTTAAAAACATAATAATGATTCTAATATGCTAATTTTATGCTAATCCACTAATTGCTAATAAATCCCATTCGCAATTCGCCATATTGGCATTACATTCGCAGATTGGCATCGTGTTGATTTTAAAACCGCCTCAGGGCGGCACCCTTAGATGCTACCAAGATTCAGACAAATGTCAACGTTCGTATGAGCGTGCCTGCCCGCCTAAATTTTTCTGAGAAAAACTTTGGCGGGTGAACATACCGCTTTGGCGACGCTTTTCGCATACTAAATGTCAAGATTCTTCACGGTTACCGCCCGGCTTTGGATAAAATGTTTTCTTGGCTCCACTTTTTCTCCCATCAGCACGTCAAACATTCTGTCTGCTTCTTGAGCGTCGTCAATCGTTACTTGTTTGAGAACCCTGGTTGCCGGATCCATAGTTGTCTCCCAAAGCTGTCCGGGATTCATTTCTCCAAGACCCTTGTAGCGCTGAATATTGATACCTTTAATAACTTCCGTTGTTTCATCCTCTTTGGATCCAACACTTGTACTTTCAGACAGGTCTTTGTCTTTGATCCTTAATCCTTGAGCCTTGAGCCTGCCGAGTTCCGAGATAACTTTTTCTTTTTCAGCGTCAGAATAAGCATACTTAAAATCCCTCCCTTTTTGAATTCTGTATAATGGCGGCTGGGCAATGTAGAGATATCTTCTTTCAATTACCTCTCTAAAGTAGCGGTAGAAGAGGGTCAAAAGAAGAGTGCGGATGTGAGCGCCGTCAACGTCGGCATCGGTCATGATTATTATCTTGTGATAACGGATCTTCTCCGGGTCAAAGTCATCCCCAATAGCCGCTCCCAAAGCAATTACCAAAGACTTAATCTCATTGTTAGCCAACATCTTATCCAGACGGGCTTTTTCAACGTTAAGAATTTTTCCTCGCAAAGGCAGAATGGCCTGGGATCTTCTGTCCCGCCCCTGTTTTCCCGAACCGCCAGCGCTGTCTCCCTCAACAATGAAAAGTTCTGATTCCGACGGGTCTTTGGAGATACAATCAGCCAGTTTTCCCGGCAAGGACAGTCCTTCCAAAGGACCTTTTCGCAAAACCGTTTCCTTGGCAGCTTTGGCAGCTTTTCTAGCTTTAGCCGCCAAAAGACATTTGGAAACAATATCTCTAGCCGGACCGGAGTTTTTTTGGAGAAACTCTTTGAGGGCTTCGGCCACCACCGATTCAACGGCGGTTCGGGCGGGAGGATTACCCAATCTGGCTTTGGTCTGACCTTCAAACTGGGGCTCTTTAATTTTTATGGAAACAATAGCCACCAGTCCTTCCCGAACATCGTCTCCGGTCAGGTTTTCTTCTTTGTCTTTAATATAGCCGTTTTCCCGGGCATAGTCGTTGAGGGCTCTGGTCAGAGCCGAACGAAAACCGGTTAGGTGCATTCCTCCATCGGAAGTATAAATATTGTTAGCAAAGCTTAGCTCCTGAATTTCGGTATCATCGCTGTAAACAAAAGCGGTTTCCACCTGAATATTTTCCCCTCCCTTTTTGGAGGCGGGGCTCGTTTCTTCACTGGAGGCGGCATACTCCCTATTAACATAGAAAGGAGTACCCTGAATAACGTCAACAAACTCCGTCAGATAATCAAGAAAAGAAAGAAGGCCGCCCTCAAAACAAAAAGCGTAGTATTCGATGCTTTTATCTCTTTCATCAATCACCTCGATTTTGACTCCTTTGACCAAAAAGGCCTGCTGACGAAGATGGTCAATAATTTTTTTCCTGTCAAACTCGATTTTTAAAAAAACTTCATCATCCGGCTGGAAAGTGACGATTGTTCCGGTTCGGGAAGATTTACCTGTCTTTTTTAATTTATATTGAGGAACTCCTCTTTTGTATTCCTGGACGTAAAAATCCCCGTCTCTTTCCACTTCCACCTGCATCCATTTTGAAAGTGCGTTCACCACCGAAACACCGACACCGTGAAGCCCTCCGGCCACTTTGTAAGATTCTCCTCCAAACTTACCCCCGGCATGGAGAGTGCAAAGAACCGTTTCCAGAGCGGACTTTTTGGTTTGGGGATGAATGTCTACCGGAATTCCCCGGCCATCATCTATCACCCTAACCTTGTTATCCTTTAAAAGTTCAACTCGGATATTTTTGGCATAACTGGCCATCGCCTCATCAATGGAGTTGTCCACCACTTCCCAAACAAGGTGGTGTAAGCCGTCAACACCAGTGGAACCGATGTACATTCCCGGTCTTTTTCTGACCGGTTCCAAACCCTCAAGAACATAAATATCTTTGGCACTGTAAGAGACGTCGTTGTTATCTTTTTTTTCTTCTTTTTTAGGACTCATGTTAAAAATGGCGCTTGAATAGCTACTTTTTAGACATCATTTAAAATCAAAACAAAAGAAAAACCCCTGCGCTATCGCTCAAACATCTTAAAGACACGGCTGGGATAGAGTCATTATATCAAAAAATGGAGAGAAAAACAAACGAAAAAAGACAAAAAATTGGGGTGAGCAACGGGGATTGAACCCGTGACCTCCTGGGCCACAACCAGGCGCTCTACCAGCTGAGCTATGCCCACCATATATAAATAACCAACAACTTACAACAATGAAGTGTGAATTCCTTGATTTTACGTCATTTCCTGATAAAATCAAGTTGTTTGTTGTCCCCGTAGTTCAACCCCGACGATAAGTCGGGGCTCCGACCAGAAGCGTCGGAGCGGATAGAACACTAGCCTTCCCGCGCCTGCCTTGTGCCACCGCTAAAGCTTAGGCGACACGCGGTAGTACGCAATATGCCCCGATAGTTCAACGGATAGAACGGCTCCCTTCTAAGGAGTAAATGAGGGTTCAATTCCTTCTCGGGGTACTAAGTACGGTCTCACGCCGCCAGAGGCTATGGCCGACGGAGCGCGGGCAGGTAAGCTGGATATGGGGGTTCGATTCCTCCCAGGGACGCACATGAGTCGACGTAAAGATTGCCTTATGTTAGCTTTTTTGATAACTTTACAAATAAAGCCGCGGTAGCTCAGTGGTAGAGCTTTCGCCTGAAGAGCGAAGAGTCGTCAGTTCGATTCTGACCCGCGGCACAGAAGTAATAAGCTTCAATCCAAAATCGGGCCGTAGTGTAATGGTAGCACGAGTGCTTTGGGAGTATTTAGTCCGGGTTCAAATCCCGGCGGCCCGACAAAACCTTACAAATTACCTGCCAGTTTAGCTTCTTCGTCTTTTTTGATTAACTGATCCGTTATTTTGTCGAGCTCCTCTATTCTACCCAAACGAACACTCGTTTCGTGGTAGGGTATACTCACTTGACCCCCTATGTCCACATAAAGAGAGTTTTTTAGTTGGGGATGTTCTTTATTTGTGTGAAGCTCCTCTGGCCGCGACCATTCTACAAAACCAGGATACAATGCAACCAATGATTCAATCTTTTTAATATCAGCTTCATTTATGGGTGGTAATGCTTCTCCTATTTGAGAGAGGAGTCTGACCCTTGCTCTTACTTGTTTTGCAAAATTTATAATCTGTTCTAAATCATCAATATTTTCTTGAGAAACAACCATACTGAGGGAAATTGGCAGGTCGGGGTAGTTTTCCCTTATTTTGATAATATTTTCTTTTATCTTTATAGGGTTAGAACCTTTTCTGGTATTATACTCAGGCCTCAACGAGTCGATTGAAATAGTGATACTATCACATCTATCAAAAACTTCTGGCCTAAAAACAGTTCCATTGGTAACAATGGTCGTTTTAGCACCAATCTCATGAGCCATTTCCAGAAGTTCGGGTAAATCACGACATAACATCGGCTCTCCCCACCCTTGATATAATACAGTTTCAACTCTTCCGCTTAGTTTATTTAAAGCAACTAACACTCTTTCTGTAGATATGTCACCTTTTTCAATTTCACCTCCTTCTAAGAGACGCCTCCTAGCGCAGTAAATACAGTCGAGGTTACAACGAGTAGTTGGCTCAATTTGAAGAAGACGCAATTTGGGCAACATTTCTCTTTTTTCTAACCCAGATTGTGTTGCTGATTCTGTTTCCGGTGGCATTTCCTGCTTGCTCATAATTCTAAATAACTAAGAACTAGGTTTTTAAAATATAGCTACGGCCCGACTTTGCTTGTGCGACAGATTTATGTGGACCGGATGGGACTTGAACCCACGACCCCCGCTATGCCATAGCGATGCTCTACCAGCTGAGCTACCGGCCCAAAAAGATTTGATTTAGACAGATTTTATAATACAATAAGGAAAACATCATTTCAACAACCTGTCCCCTTAGTTCAACCCCGACGATAAGTCGGGGCTCCAACCGAGAGCGTCGGAGCGGATAGAAAATATGAGTGGATATGTTTATATATTAAAATCTGATATCGGTAAGTATTACATTGGAAGCACGAAAAATCCCGCAGTCAGGTTTTATCAGTATAGAAATGGACACACGCAAACTACTAGAAATATGAAAGCTTTCAAAGTAGTATTACTGCAAGAATATGAAAATATTAAAAAGGCGCAGAAAATAGAGAATAGAATTAAAAAATTGAAGAGAAGAGATTATATAGATAGAATGGTTAAAGATGGGTTCATAAAGATAGAATAATATTCGCCTCCATAGCTCAACCCCGACGATAAGTCGGGGCTCCGACCGAGAGCATCGGAGCGGATAGAGCAATCCCGTCCTACCGCGCCCGACTTGCCTGACGTCCCCGTAGTTCAATGGATAGAACGAGGGTTTCCTAAACCCTAAATACAGGTTCAACTCCTGTCGGGGATACAAATACAAGTCAGGCGGGCGGGAGGGAAAGATGAGGGTTCAATTCCTAGTGGGGGGTACAAGCAGGAGGAGTGGCTGAGCGGTTGAAGGCGCGGCTCTCGAAAAGCCGTATGCCAGCAATGGCATCGTGAGTTTTCCCGATTTGTCTAAAAGTTTTTATTTGTGTAAAATTTTTAGTAACAAATCGCAATCCCGTCTATTGCGGTGGGGTGCCAGAGTGGTTGAATGGGCCACACTCGAAATGTGGTGTATCGGTAAAACGGTACCGTGAGTTCAAATCTCACCCCCACCGCAATGTGCGGGACAAATCTCACCTCCTCCGCCTTGAACAGGATTGTCATCCTTACGGGAGATCTGCCGTTTCAGGAGTGTTTGAAACAAAAAACGCCCCCGGTTTTTTGCCGAAGGCGTTTTTAGTTATCTGTTTAGTATTCTCCTGAAGATGTTGAGCAGAGAATTAAGGTTGAATGTTATTGGAGTCTGATTGGTTTGAAAAAGACCGCCGCCCCCGCTAGTACCACCCCCGCCAGTTCCGCCGCCACCAGTCCCTGCCGGAGCCGCGGTTGCCGTGATATTTTTAAACTCCCAGACGTCAGCGGTGCGCTTTAGTGTGCGGTACACGTAGCGGTTGCGGTGAATAACGATGGGGGATAAATTCCATCCACTATACCAAAAAGAGGAACGTGGGTCTTCAAGTAAGCCGCCCGACATACTTCCAGCTGACCTAAGAGAAATCTGACGAAGACCGGTGATGCCAAGTACCTTCGGACTGGCAAGGTCCGATAGGTCAACAAAAACCAGATACGACGGTGCCCCGTAAGAAGAGTACTGGGCGTTAAACGCGCTGTAGTACTGATTCTCGGCTGCACTGAACACCGTCGCTCCCGGGAGGTTGATATACGGAGCGGGGACTAATATCGCGCCTTTATTCCCTTTCATGCTTATGAAGCCGCTGCGTGTACCGACGCCGCTCGACAGGCACCCGCTTTTTGCAACAATAGCGTCAGATTCGGGGATGTTATACAGCTTCTTCATTTCTTTGATAACGTCGCTCTGTTCAGACAATCCCGTCATATCGCACGCGCTGGCATATGAGCCGATTTCCTTGAAATTAAGCGGGTCGGAAATGTCATACGCCTTTGTCGGCCCGGCTTGATTATAAGTATACGTTTCTACATACATCCGTTTTCCTTCTCCGTCAAAGGAAATTGTGCTTTGCGCCGAGGGCAACGTAAACGTGGCGCCTCCCTGTATGCTGGCGGGGGATGTTATGTCAAATCCCTGAAGAGATGCTTTTATTTTCCCAAACATATATGTTTTGGCGCCCATCGCCGCAAAGCCGGCAATCTCCATACCCTGGAGAGGGAAAGAATAGCCGAGAGAAGAGCCGCCGCTCAAGTTTCGCAGGGTCTGTTCAACCACCACGTCGCCGCTCTCGCTGATGGAGTAGATGGCATATACACTCATAGAACTTCCCGAACAGAGTTTTTTGCTGCAATCTGGCGAGCCGTACAGGTCTGAGACAAAATAGTACTTATTGCCACCGCCTTTGTACCCAAACAAGCTTACCGCTCCTCCATAATTGATGCCTATGCGGGTAAGGTCGCTTGTCGCCGTCATATTCATTGACGTCGGGTCAATCTTCAGCGCCGCGATGCCACTTACTTGTTTGCCTTGCCATGATATGCTGACCAAAATATAGGGGCTGTTGTCCAGAACAACGACATCGTTGAAGAGCGGGCCTCCGCTGTTGATAAGGGTAAAATCGCTGTAGGTTACGTTGACAGGATATCCCCCTACCGCAAGAATATCTTTTGCGTTGATTGTCCTTTTGAGGACGGGGTTGGCGGGACTGCTTACGTCATACACCATCAGTTGCGGTCCGGCCTTGATAAATAAGTAGGCCTTCCCTCCAAAATAAGCGACTTTTGCT